>NZ_JBSSLX010000166.1:0-13081 GCF_053890995.1 Micromonospora sp. I033
ATCGCCGGGGAGCGGGGGTGCACGGGCAGCGGGGAGACGTGGGCGTGCCAGAGGTTGTCCGCCGGGAAGATCTGGCCCGGCCGCGCGCTCGGCCTGGGCCGGCCGCCGACCCCGGCCCGGGCGGCGGGGACGGGCGCCGGGCCGGCCGGGGGGGCCGCCGTGGCGGTGACCCCGCCGCTGGACGTCGGCGCGGCGGGCGGCGGCGTGTCCGGCCCGGAGCAGCCGGCGGCGGCGAGGGCGAGCACGGTCGCGACGGCGGTGGCGCGGCGCGCGGACGGGCGGACCATTCCGGGCATCCTGCCCGAGAGCGCCGCCGGCGGCAACCGGTCAGGCGGCGGCGCGGTCGGCGGGCGGCCGGCGGCGGTGGGCCGGGTCGGTGAGCACCGGCGAGGACCAGGCGCCGTCCGGCTGGTAGAGGTTCACGCCGGGCGGGACGATCTCGTCGATCCGGTCCAGCACGGCGTCGTCCAGGGCCAGCTCAGCCCCCTTGAGCAGCCCCTCCAGCTGCGCCATGGTGCGCGGCCCGAGGATCGCCGAGGTGACCGCCGGGTGCGCCACGGTGAAGGCGACGGCCAGCTCTGGCAGCGAGCAGCCGATCTCCTCGGCGAGCGCGACCAGTTCCTCGACGGCGGCGTACTTGGCGGCGTTGCCGGGCAGGGCCGGGTCGAACCGGGCCGGGGTGAGCGCCGGCCGGCCGGCGGTGAGGTCGACGGCCCGGCCCTGCCGGTACCGTCCGGAGAGGAAGCCGGAGGCCAGCGGGCTCCACACCAGCACGCCCATCCCGTAGCGCTGGCAGACCGGGAGGACCGCGGCCTCGATCCCGCGGGCCAGGATCGAGTACGGCGGCTGCTCGGTGCGGAACCGGCCGAGCGACCGCCGCTCCGCGACGTGCTGCGCCTCGACGATCTGCTCGGCCGGGAAGGTCGAGCAGCCGAACGCCCGGATCTTGCCGGCCCGGACCAGGTCGGTGAGCGCCCCCAGGGTCTCCTCGACGTCGGTGGTGTGGTCGGGTCGGTGCACCTGGTAGAGGTCGATCCAGTCGGTGCCCAGGCGGCGCAGACTGTCCTCCACCGCGCGGACGATCCAGCGTCGGGAGTTCCCGCCCCGGTTGGGCCCCTCCCCCATCGGGAAGTGCACCTTGGTTGCCAGGACCACGTCGTCCCGCCGGCCCCGCAGCGCCTTGCCGACGATCACCTCCGACTCGCCCGCCGAGTACATGTCGGCGGTGTCCACGAAGTTGACGCCCCGGTCGAGGGCGGCGTGCACGATCCGGGCGCAGTCGTCGTGGTCGGGGTTGCCGACCGAGCCGAACATCATGGTGCCGAGACAGTGGACGCTGACCTGGATGCCGGTGCCGCCGAGGACGCGGTAACGCATGCGGGCTCCCTTGGGGTGACGCCGCGCTGACCGGGCGGCGGCCGGTGCGGTCACCGTAGGAGTTCGAGCGCGCTCGAGGTCAACTCAGCCGCCGGCCTCCCCGGCCTGCGTCAGGTAGCCGGCCGCCTGCAGCTCGAACAGCTCCCGGTAGAGGCCCTCCTGCGCCATCAGCTCGTCGTGGTCGCCCTGTTGGATGAGCCGGCCGTGGTCCATCACGAAGATCCGGTCGGCGTGCCGGACGTTGGCCAGCCGGTGGGTGATCAGCACGACCGCCCGGTCGGGGTGCCGCCGCAGGTGCTGGAAGAGGGCGTGCTCGGCCCGCGCGTCGAGGGCCGCCGAGGGCTCGTCGCAGATCAGCAGCCGGGCGTCCCGGTAGAGACCGCGGGCGGCCACCAGCCGCTGCCACTGCCCGCCGGAGAGGTCCTGGCCGTCCTTGAACTGCCGGTCCAGCAGTGTGTCGTAGCCGAACGGCAGCTCGGTGATCATGTCGTGGGCGGTGGCGTCCCGGGCGGAGTCCTCGACCTCCGGCCCGGGCCGGTCGGCGGACCGGTCGTGCCGGCCGATCCGGATGTTCTGCCGGGCCGTGAACGGGAACTTCCACCAGTCCTGGCTCATCACCGCCACCTGCGCGGCGGTCTGCCGCGGGTCGAGCTCGGCGGCGTCCACCCCGTCCCAGCGGATCACGCCGGTGCTGGGCCGGTAGAGACCGGCGATGAGCTTGGCCAGGGTGGTCTTGCCGGAGCCGTTCTCCCCCACCAGCGCGATCACCTCGCCCCGCCGGACGGTCAGGCTGACCTCGTCCACCGCCGGTGTGTCGGTGTCCGGGTAGCACAGGCTGACCCGGTCGAGGTCGATGCGGTCGAAGCCCTCCACGGGTCGGGTGCCCCCGGTGGGAACACGTTGCCGGGCCCGGTCGACGAAGTTCCGGTAGTCCTGGTAGTAGAGCGCGTCCTCGTAGAGCGAGTTGGTGGCGAAGACGGCGGTGCGCAGGCCGGCCCGGGCCGACTGCAACGCCAGCAGGGCGGTGGCCGCGGCGGCGAGGGCGACCACACCGTTGAGCAGCAGGCCGCCGAGGACCGCGTAGAGCCCGAAGGCGGCGACCCCGGTGGCCGACAGGCCGACCGCGCGGGTCACCGTCTGTGCCCGGGCCAGGCGCAGCTCCGCGCGGGTCTCCAGTCTCATCACGCGGTGGAACTCCGCCAGTAGGAACTCCCGCATCTGGTACGCGCGGATCTCGGCGGCCGTGTGCCGGTCGGCCATCAGGTCCCCGAGCATCCACTTGCGTCGCTGCCGGGTGATCCGCGCCAGCCAGTCGAGGTGCTGGCGGCGGGCCATCCGCACGGCGGTCACCGCCTCCGGCGCGGCGGCGGCCAGCAGACAGGGCAACAGCAGTGGATGGATCACCGTCACCGCCGCGGCGGTGGCGGCCACGCCGACCACGCCGGTGACCAGGTTGACGGTGTCGTTCACGATGGATCCGGCCTCGGCCAGGCCCCGGTCGCGGGCGCGCACCATCTCCTCGGCGAACCCGGCGTCGTCGAAGGCGGCCAGCTCGACCGCCGAGGTGGTCTCGAAGAGCCGCAGCTCCACCGCGTAGTTGATCTGCGGGATGAGCCGCGCCTGCGCCCAGCCGGCGGCGACGGTCAGGGCGCCGCGGGCGGTGACCGCCGCTGCCGCCAGCGCGAGAGCGGGCAACGCGGCGCGGACCCGGTCGGGCGTGGGGCCGGCGGCGAAGAGCTGCTGGAGCACGCCCGTCGTGGCGAGCAGGCCCAGCGTGGTGAGCACGCCGGCGGCCACGTTGAGCCCGATCGAGGCGAGCGTGTCCCGCCGGCTGGTCGCCCAGGCCAGGGCGACGGCCTCACGGACGAGGGCGGGCAGCCGACGAGCCACCGCCCAGAAGCCCGTGTGGGCGAACTCGGTGGCCCGGTGCATCCAGTGCGGGTCCGCCAGCTCCGGGCCCTCGGCCGGCTCGTCCCGGTCGGACGGGGCACGTGGGCCGACAACCCTGGTCATCGCGCCTCCTCAGCCGATGGGCGGCATCGGAGCTTACTTTCCGCAGCCTTGCGCTGTCTGCCCGTGATCGGCGTGTCGAACACTCGTCCCAAAGGCGTGTCGGTTCCCCGCTCCCGAGGGGTGGGCGATGTCGGGTCGCGTCGCGCGTACCCGTCCCGGGTGGCAGGCTGGTGGGGTCGCCGGCAGCGGGGCGGGGCCGGCGCCGGCAGACCCGTCGTGAAGGAGAAGATCGACCCGATGGCTGTGGACGTCACCACCACGGACGAATGGCAGGCCCTGCGCAAGCACGCCGAGGCGATGCGCGGCACGCACCTGCGGGAGCTGTTCGACGCCGACGGGCAGCGGGGTGACCGGCTCACCGGCGACGTCGCCGACCTGCACGTGGACTACAGCAAGAACCTGGTCACCGACGAGACGCTGCACCTGCTGACCGCGCTCGCCGAGCGGGTCCGGCTGACCGACCGGATCGCCGCCATGTTCGCCGGGGAGCACATCAACTCCACCGAGGACCGGGCCGTGCTGCACACCGCGCTGCGGCTGCCCCGCGACGCGTCGCTCACCGTGGACGGCCAGGACGTGGTCGCCGACGTGCACGCCGTGCTGGACCGGATGTCGGCCTTCGCCGAGCGGGTCCGCTCCGGCTCCTGGCGGGGGCACACCGGCGAGCGGATCAGCACCGTGGTCAACATCGGCATCGGCGGCTCGGACCTCGGGCCGGTGATGGCGTACGAGGCACTGAAGGCGTACCGGGACGCGGGCATCTCCTGCCGGTTCGTGTCCAACATCGACCCGACCGACATCCACGACAAGACCACCGACCTGGACCCGGCCAGCACGCTGTTCGTCGTGGTCTCCAAGACGTTCTCCACCCAGGAGACCCTGGCCAACGCCGACCAGGCGCGGCGCTGGCTGCTGGCCGGGCTGGACGCCGACGACAGCGCCGTGGCCCGGCACTTCGTCGCGGTCAGCACCAACGAGCAGCGGGTCCGCGACTTCGGCATCGACCCGGAGAACATGTTCGGCTTCTGGGACTGGGTGGGCGGCCGCTACTCGCTGCCCTCCGCCGTCGGGCTGTCGGTGATGCTGGCGATCGGGCCGGCGCGGTTCCGCGAGATGCTGGAGGGCTACCACGCGGTGGACGAGCACTTCCGGACCACGCCGGTGGCCCGGAACGTGCCGGCGCTGCTCGGCCTGCTCAACGTCTGGTACACCGACTTCCTGGGCGCGGAGACCCACGCGGTGCTGCCGTATTCGCAGTACCTGCACCGGTTCCCGGCCTACCTGCAGCAGCTCACCATGGAGAGCAACGGCAAGTCGGTGGCGGTGGACGGCCGGCCGGAAAACCAGCCGACCGGGGAGATCTTCTGGGGCGAGCCGGGCACCAACGGCCAGCACGCCTTCTACCAGCTCATCCACCAGGGCACCCGGCTGATCCCGGCCGACTTCATCGCGTTCAGCCAGCCCAACCACGACCTGGGCGACATGCACGACCTGTTCATGTCGAACTTCTTCGCGCAGACCGCCGCGCTGGCCTTCGGCCGCACCCGGGAGCAGGTCGAGGCGGAGGGCACCGCGGCCGAGGTGGTGCCGCACCGGGTGATGCCGGGCAACCACCCGACCACGTCGATCATCGCGCCGAAGCTGACCCCGGCGACGCTGGGGCAACTCGTCGCCCTCTACGAGCACATCGTGTTCACCGAGGCCGCGGTCTGGGACATCAACGCCTTCGACCAGTGGGGCGTGGAGCTGGGCAAGGTGATGGCCAACCAGCTCGCGCCGAAGCTCACCGGGGCCGGGCCGGACCTGGGCGACGTGGACTCCTCCACCGCCGCGCTGATCCGCCGCTACCGCCGGCAGCGCGGCCGGGACTGACGTACGCCCGCGGCCTCCGGCCCGAGCCGGTCGGAGGCCGCGCGGTCAGCCGCGCAGCAGGTCGGCGTGGGCGGCGCGCAGCCGGGCGAGCGCCGGGTCGCCGGCCGGGGCGCGGCGGTCCAGCTCGGCCCAGGCCTCGGCGAGCGCGTCGGCGAGCGCGCGCCGCTCGGCGGCGTGCCGGCGGGTGCTCTGCCGGTGCAGCTCCTCCAGGCGCCGGGACCAGCCGGCGCTGATCGCGGCGATCCGCTCGGCGTCGGCCCGGGCCTGCGCCGCGGTGCGCGCCGCCGTGGCGGGCACGATCGCGGCGACCGGGCGCGGATCGCCGTCGCGGGTGACGACGGTGACGGTGTCGGTCAGCTCGGCGAGGGAGACGAGCTGGGTGAGCCGGGTGCGGACCTCGCGCAGCGGCAGGGCGCGCGGCTGGGGGGACCGGTCGGCCAGTGCGGGGACAGCCATGGACACATGTTGACGTCCGGGTACGACAAAACCCTGGCGGTCAGGCCGTCCACTCCGGCGCGAGCACCGACCAGACCTCCATGTCGGCCCGGCCCTCGGGCGTCGGGGCGGCCCCGCGCAGCACCCCGTCGCGGCTCATGCCCAGCCGGCGGGCGACCGCGATGCTGCGGTCGTTGCCGGCCTTGGTCACCCACTCGACGCGGTGGATGCCGCGCTCCCGGACCGCCCAGTCGATGATCACGCGGGCGGCACGGGTGACCAGGCCCTGCCCCTCGGCGCCGCGCTCCAGCCAGCAGCCGGCCTCACAGACCCCGGTGGTGGTGCTGAGCGACACGAAGAGCACGCCCCCGACCAGGGTGCCGCGCTGCCAGATGCCCCAGATCCCGCCGTCGTCGCGGGCCCACCGGTCGGCGTAGTTCTGCAGGACCCGGCGGGCGGACTCGGCGTCGGTGGCCACGAAGGACGCGCCCACCCAGGGGGCGATGTGCTCCCGGCACCGGTCGAGGTTGGCGAGGAACTCGTCGGCGTGCCACGGCATCAGCTGCCGCAGCTCGGCGTCGTCGGTCAGGGGAAGGGCGAACATCCCCGCAACGTAGTGCGATCACGCCTGCGGCGCACCGGAATTGCGGCCGCCCGTCAGCGGGCCACGAGCCGGACCTCCCGGGCGGTGATGGTCTCCCCGGGCCGCGGCTGGAACACCGTCGCCCCGGCCTGGGTCTCCGCGCGGTAGAGCCACACCACGCCGTACCGCTCGCCGCCGTCGAGCCGGACGGTGGTGGCTCGGGCGGGCAGGGCGGACAGCCGCCACCGGCCGTCGGCGTCGGAGCACTCCTGCTGCTCGTACGGGACGTAGTCACCGTCCCGGCCGGCGAACGCGAGCGGGCAGACCCACTGCACCGGCTGCCGGGTACGCGCGTCGACGACCCGACCGGTGATCGTGGCGCCGAGCGACAAGCTGCCGTCCACCCCGGTGACCCGGCCGCCCCGCGGGACGGTGACCACGGTCGCCGAGGCCAGGTCGTCGCCGCCGTGGTACGCCACGGCGTACCGGCCCTGCGGGTCGTAGAAGATCACGCGGAACCGGCCGGGCACGACGTTCTCGGCCAGGTAGGTGCCGGTGGCGTCGGTGCAGCCACCGTTGTACCCGCCTCCACCGGCCGGGTCGACGCTGCGCAACTCGATGCAGGCGCCCTCGATCGGCTGTCCGGTGGCGGCGTCGGTGATCCGCCCGCTGAGCGTGGCCGGCAGCCAGTAGGTGTCGTCCACCCGGACCGTCGCGCCCGCGTCGACGTCGACGACGGCCGCGCCGGCCCAGTCGGTCGCGCCGTACGCCCAGGCCGGCCAGCAGCAGTCGAAGGAGACCTTGTACGAGGTCGGGTAGAGCCCGCCGATCGTCCAGCTGCCGTCCTCGGCGGTGATGGTGGACCGCCCGAACGCCTCCTCCCGGTTCGCCAGCCAGACGAGCACGTTCAGGCCGGCGGCCGGGGTGCCGTCGGAGCGGGTGAGCGTGCCGGTCAGCGTGCCGGCACGGGGCAGCGCGACGTCGAGGACGGCGGGCGCGACCACCGGCACCGCGTCGCTGATGGTCGCGGCACCGGGCAGCCACGTCTGCGCCGGGTACAGGTCACCGCCCGGGCTGACCTCGATCCGGTAGCCCACCCCGGACTCCAGGCCGTCGAGGGTGAAGGCGCCGGTCTGCAGGTCGACGCACGTCCCGGCGACGATGCCACCGCCGTTGGCCTCCCAGGCGTAGACGCAGGCGCCGTTCATGGGCGCCCCGCCGGTCTGCGCGTCGAGGACGCGGCCGGTGATGGACGCCGCCGCGGCGGACGCCGGCGATGCCGGGAGCGCGGCGATCGCGGTGAGCAGGACGGTCAGTGTGACGGCGCAGAGCCGCCGGCCGATCGGGCGCATGCTCTTCCCTTCCGCACCGCGGTCGCGGTCGTCGCAGGCAGACGCTAGGCGTGATCCGCCGGCCGGCGCGGGGAAGCCGAGGGAAATTGTTGTCTGTCGACAATCTCTTGTGGTGGGACGTGACGCTTCCTCTCGTCCGGACGCTGCCGACGAGGCGGGGGCCGGGCCCATGGGAGGCCCGGCCCGACCGTCAGGGGTGCATTTCGTACGCGCCGGCGAGGGCGACCACCCGCTGCCACACGCGGGCGGTGCGGTCGGCGTCGACGACCGGCCGCCGGAGGTGGGCGACCGCCCACGTGGCCTGCGCCTCGGTGGTGGCCGCCTTGCCGTGCAGTTCGGTGGCGTACCCGGAGAAGTCCCGGACCAGCAGGTCGAAGATCTCGTCCAGCAGGTTGGCGTCGAGGCCGGTCAACTCGGCCTGCTCCAGGATCAGCTGGCCGTAGACGACCAGGGCGAAGAGCTGGCCGACGGTGAGCAGGAAGTCCAGGTCCCGCTGCTGTGCCTCGTCCGGGGCGTGCGCGGCGAGCAGCGCGACCAGCCCGTCGGCCTGCTCGCGGAACCGGGCCACGTTGGGCAGGTGGGCGTGCGCGTCGTAGGCGGTGCGCCAGTCGTGGAAGCGGATGGCGCCGAGGCCGCGGGCCGGGCCCTGCCGGAAGAGGAACTCGTCGTCGGCCGGGTCGCGCCGGCTCGGCACGGGCGGGTGTTCGGCCGGCCGGAACAGGTAGTTCGGCATGAACTTGAGGATGAGCGCCAGGTTGACGTGCACCGTCCCCTCCAGCTTCGGCAGGCCCCGGATGTCCTTGGCGGCCTTGTCGAAGTAGGTGTCGGCCTCGAAGCCCTTGGCGGCGATCACGTCCCAGAGCAGGTCGATCACCTTCTCGCCCTCGGTGGTGACCTTCATCTTGGTCATCGGGTTGAACAGCAGGTACCGCCGGTCGTCCGGGCCGGCCGAGCGGAAGTAGTCGACGGCCCGGTCGCTGAACAGCTTCATGGCCACCAGGCGGGCGTACGCGTCGGTCAGCTCGCGGCGCACGTGCGGGAAGTCGGTGACCCGCCGGCCGTAGAGGATCCGGTGGTGGGCGTGGGTGACGGCCTCGTACATGGCGTGTTCGCAGATCCCGATGGAGGCGGTGCAGAGGTTGAACTTGCCGACGTTGACCGTGTTGAGCGCGGCGTCGAAGGCGGCCGGGCCGGTGTGCAGCACGTCCTCGGCGCGCACCGGATAGTCCTCCAGGCGGAACTCGCTGACGTACATCTGCGCGTTGACCACGTTGCGGACCAGCCGGTACGCCGGGTGCCGGCTGTCGGCGGCGAAGAAGACGTACCCCTCGGGGCCCTCGACGTCGGCACGGCGGCCGAAGACCGAGACCAGGCCGGCGACGTTGCCGTTGCCGATGTAGTACTTGCCGCCGGTGGCCCGGAAGCCGCCGTCCCCGTCGGGGGTGAGCAGCAGGTCGGTGGAGTAGATGTCCGCGCCGTGCGGCCGCTCGGACAGGCCGAAGGCCATCACGTGCCCCTCGTCGAGCAGCGCGGCGGCGCGGGCCCGGGCGGCGGCGTTGCCGCTCTGCCAGACCGGTCCGAGACCGAGCACGGTGACCTGCCAGGTGTACCAGTAGCCGAGGCCGTAGAAGCCGAGGATCTCGCTGAGCGCGGCGTTGCGGGCGGTGTCCCAGCGCTTGTCCGGGTCGTCGCCGCCGTCGGCGGCCGGGGTGAGGAAGGTGGCGAAGAGCCCCTCCTTGGCGGCGAAGTCGAGGAAGTCGGCGTACCACTCGTGGTGGTTGTAGCTCTCCACCAGGGCCCGCTTGCCGCGGGACTCGAACCAGTCGACGGTGGCGCGCAGCAGCCGGCGGGAGGTCTCGTCGAGGTGCTCGGGGTCGTAGCGGTGGGGGTGGAACAGCAGCGGGTCGGTCACGGCTGAGCCCTTCCGAGGGAGTCGAGGGTGTCGAGGACGTCGTCGAGCCAGGCCAGCACCATCCGCTCGTAGGCGATGCCGCCGCGGAGCACGACGTGCTGGAGCGCCGTGCGGGCGTCCCGGGCGGCGGGGTCGGGGAAGTCGCGGCGCTCGCCGGCCAGGTAGCCGGCGAGGGTGGCCTCGTGGTCGGCGCGGTAGCGCTCGACCTCGGCGACCAGGGCGGCGCGCCCGGCCGCGTCGTCGAACGCGGCGCCGCGGATCTTGACGGCCAGCTCGTGCCGGACCGCCTCCGGCTGCACCGGGGCACGCAGCCAGGTGACCAGGGCGGACCGGCCGGTGGGGGTGACCGACCAGACCCTCTTGTCGGGCAGGCCCTCCTGGCCGACCTCCTGGGCGGTGAGCCAGTCGTCGCTCTCCATCCGCTTGAGCACCCGGTAGATCTGCTGGTGGGTGGCGGTCCAGAAGCGGCCGATCGAGCGGTCGAAGCGCCGGGCCAGCTCGTAGCCGGACGCGGGCTGCTCCAGGAGCGAGACGAGGATGGCGTGCTCCAGCGACATGCCGGCCATCTTGCTATGCAACGAGTTGCATAGCAAGACCCCGGCCGGTCACCGGGTCAGCGGCGGCCCAGCCGGGTGGCCAGCGCGGCGCGCAGCCGGTCGACACCCTCGCCGGTCAGCGCCGAGACCGGCACGGCGTCCGGGCAGGCGCGGCAGAGCGCGTCCACCCACTCCGCGGGCGCCACGTCGATCTTGTTGAGCGCCAGCAGCTCGGGCACGTTGCCGGCGCCGATCTCGTGCAGCACGCCGTGCACGGTGGTGATCTGCTCCAGCGCGTCCGGCGCGGCGGCGTCCACCACGTGCAGCACCAGGTCGCTGCCGCTGACCTCCTCCAGCGTCGAGCGGAACGCGTCGACCAGTTGGTGGGGCAGGTGCCGGACGAACCCGACCGTGTCGGTGACGGTGTAGGTGAGGTCGCCGGTGGAGATCCGCCGTACCGTCGGGTCGAGCGTGGCGAACAGCACGTCCTGGACCTGCGCGTCCGCGCCGGTCAGGCGGTTGAGCAGGGCGGACTTGCCCGCGTTGGTGTAGCCGGTGATGGCGACCGAGGGCACCCGGTTGCGGGCCCGCCGGCCGCGGTTCCGCTCCCGCCGCCGGGCCAGCTCGGCGACGTTGCCCCGCAGCCGGGTGGCCCGCTGCCGCAGGCGGCGGCGCTGGGTCTCCAGCTTCATCTCACCGGGGCCGCGGACGCCCATGCCGGCGCCGCCGGCCATCCGGCCACCGCCCACCCGGGACAGCGCGCGGCCGTCACCGCGCAGCCGGGGCAGCTGGTACGCGATCTGCGCCAGCTCCACCTGCACCCGGCCCTCGCTGGTGCGGGCGTGCTCGGCGAAGATGTCCAGGATCAGCGCGGTCCGGTCGACCACCCGCACCCCGGTGCGTTCCTCGAGGTTGCGCACCTGGCCGGGGCTCAGCTCGCCGTCGGCGATCACCACGTCGGCGTGGGTCCGCTCGGCCACCGCGGCCAGCTCGTCCACCTTGCCGGAGCCCACGTAGGTGGCCGGATCGGGTTTCGGGCGGTTCTGCACCACCGCGTCCGCGACGGTCAGCCCGTCGGTGTCGGCCAGGCGGCTCAGCTCGGCCAGCGAGGTCTCGCTCCCCGGGCCGCTCCCGTCGCCGCCCTCGGGATGCACCGCCACCAGCACGGCGGTCGGCCGCCGCCCCGCCGTCGTGGCGCCCGCGCCCATCAACCACGTTCCGGCCATCGCCCACCTCGCTCCTCCGGCTGGGTTCGATCTACCCCGGCGGCACCGGACCATGCGGTCCTGGAAGGTATCCGCGGAGCGCGGCGAACTGCGCCCGGGTGAGGTACGAGGGGTTCGCCGCCTGCGGCTGGCGGAACACCTCGGCTCCGGCCAGCCGGGCGTCGGCCCGCAGCACCTCCCGCCGCACCCGCCGCGGCTCGTCGAGGATCGTCAGGTCCAGCGGCAGGGTCCACGGTTCGCCCGGCGCACCGGGGATCGGCGCCGCGGCGACCCGGCCCAGCCCCCACACGCCGTAGGGCGCCCGACCGCGGCTGCCGCTGGCCCAGAACACCACCGGTTGCCCGGCGCGCATCAGCCGGACCCGGTAACCGGGGCGGACACACCAGCCGTCCACCCGGGCGTCGGCGGCGAAGCGGCCCGCCAGGTCCACCGCGTCCGCGTTGCCCTTGATCAGCCAGGCGCCGAGGTCGTCGAGGGTCACCCGCCGGTCGCTCATCCGGCCATTCTGCGGCCCGCCGGCCGACCGCGCCCGGCGGCGGCTCAGATGATGAGGTGGGTCCAGTACGTGAGCCACAGCGCGAACAGCACACCCTGGAGCAGGGCCAGGCCGGCGGTGAGCCAGGCGTCGAGCCCCGGCCGGCGGGCCCAGCGGGCCAGCACCAGCGCCACCGGGAAGGCGGCGAGCAGGTAGCGCAGCAGGCTCTTGTAGACCGGCGGGCCCATCGACAGCGGCACCAGCACCACGATCACCGTGTAGACCAGGTACGGCCAGTCGGCCCGCCGGCGCAGCCCGACGAACGCCACGAGCAGCATCGCCACGGCGATCCAGACCCGCAGCGCGTTGGCCGAGTTGTCGCCGACGAGCGCCGCGCCGGCCACCCCGAGCGGGTTCTGCACCTTGATCCCCCAGCCCTTCTCCTGGGCGTGCTGGTAGGCGAACCAGTCGCCGCTCTGCCAGCCACAGAAGGCCATGAAGGTCAGCCAGCCGGCCGGGACCAGCAGCAGCGGCCAGCCCTGCCGCAGGTAGCCCGGCAGGGCACGGGGGTGGAGGCGCCAGCCGTGCTGGCGCAGCAGCACCAGGGCCAGCGGGACCACCACCACGAAGCCGACCGAGCGGCTCATCGCCAGGAAGTAGCCGACGATCCCGACCACCAGCCAGCGGCGCTGCTCGGCGTACCAGAACGCGGCCAGGGCGAGGCAGACGAAGAGCGACTCGGTCAGCGCCGCCTGGAACAGGAACGCGGTGGGCAGGAGCAGCAGGTACCGGACGGATCGCCGGCCGTCCGCGCCGGCGTCGCCCGGGTCGTCGGCGCCGAGCAGCCGGCCGCCGAGCCGGTACGTCAGGTAGAGCTGGAACAGCAGCGCCACGTTCGCGACCAGCAGCAGCGCCCAGGCGGTGTGCCCGCCGAGCAGCGGCGCCAGGGGCCGGGCCAGGAACGGGTAGAGCAGCGGGAAGCCGAAGTCGGTCCACGGCCGGTCCAGCGGCACCCGGGCCAGGTGGTCGTAGAGGAACGAGTCCCAGGCGAACCAGAGCGAGATCCAGCGGTGCGAGGAGACCTCGTCCTGCTGGGCCCGCATCGTCGCCTCGTCGGCGGGCAGCGAGCCGGGCGCCAGGTCCCAGGCGGTCAGCACCAGCACGCCCACCAGGCTCAGCACGATCTTCGAGCCGGCGAAGACGGCCAGCACGAAGCCCCAGGGCGCAGGGATCCGCGCGGCCAGCCGCCGGCCCGCCGAGGCCAGCCGGGCGGGCACGCCCGGCCGCAGGTCGGGGCCGG
>NZ_JBSSLX010000167.1:0-12995 GCF_053890995.1 Micromonospora sp. I033
GTGCCTCGCTCTCGCGCTGGAGAAGAGCCCGCCGGGGCGGACCAGGAGGACGGCCAGCAGCAGCACCAGGACGGCCAGCGGGGTGGTGTCCGGGCCCAGGTAGCCGGTGACGTACGAGAGGATCAGGCCGACCAGCAGCCCGCCGATCACCGCCCCGGCCGGGCTGTCCAGGCCGCCGACCACGGCGGCGGTGAACGCGACGACGAAGACCAGGTCCATGGCGTGCGGGTGCAGCCCCAACCCGGTGGGCACGACCAGCATCCCGGCGAGCGCGCCGACCGCGGCGGCGAGGGCCCAGCCGAGGGTGAGCATCCGGGAGACGTCGACGCCGAGCAGCCGGGACACCTCGGGGGCGAACGCGGCGGCCCGCATCCGCAGGCCGATCGGCGTGCGGGTGAACAGCAGCGCCAGCAGCACCACCACGACCAGCACCGCGCCGAGCACCCACAGGTCGTACGGGGAGAGCGCGGCGACCCCGCCGAGGGTCAGCGCGTCGGTGTCGAACGGGGCGGGGGCCGGCCGGTAGCCGTTGCCGAAGACCATGCCGAGCACCGCCTGGATGAGCAGCACCAGGCCGAGCGCGACGATCACCTCGTTGAGCGGGTTGGCGTGCCCGACGAAGCGCATGAGCACCCGTTCCACAAGCGCGCCGAGCAGCAGGCCGGCGAGCACGGCGGCGCCCAGGCCCAGCCAGTAGGAGCCGGTCGCGGAGGCCACCGCGTAGCCCACGTACGCGGTGGCCACGGCCATCGCGCCCTGGGCGAAGTTGACCAGCCGGGCGGCCCGCCAGATGAGCACCAGGGCGAGGGCGAACGCGGCGTAGACCGCGCCCGTCGAGAGCCCGCCGAAGGTGAGGAACAAGAACCGGTCCAATCGCGGATCCTTCCTGCTCGCCGGGCCGTCAGAACCCGAGGTACGCGTGCCGGAGCTGGTCGTCGTCGCGCAGCCGGCCGGCCGGCGCGGCGGTCACCACCCGGCCCAGCGACATCACCACGCCCTGGTCGGCGACCGAGAGTGCGCTGCGCACGTTCTGCTCGACCAGCAGGACGGTCAGCCCCCGGTCGTCGCAGAGCCGGCGCAGCAGCGCCATGATCTGGGCGGTCACCTTGGGGGCCAGGCCGAGCGACGGCTCGTCGAGCAGCAGCAGCCGGGGACGGGCGATCAGCGCCCGGCCCAGGGCGAGCATCTGCCGCTCCCCGCCGGAGAGCTGGTGCCCGGCGTGCCGCCGCCGGCGGGCCAGGGCCGGGAACAGCTCGTAGACCTCGTCCTGGGCCCGGCGGGCGTCGGCCCGGTCGCCGCGCCAGAGCCCGCCGAGGCGCAGGTTCTCCTCCACGGTCAGCTCGGCCACCACGCCCCGCCCCTCAGGCACGTGCGCCAGGCCGCGCCGGACCAGGCGTTCGACGCGGACGCCGCGCAGGTCGGCGCCGTCGAAGCGGATCCGGCCGCCGGTGGGCCGGAGCAGGCCCGACAGGGTACGCAGCAGGGTGGTCTTGCCGGCCCCGTTGGCGCCGAGCACGGCGGCGATGGTCCCGGCGGGCACCTCGAAGGTCACGTCCCGCAGCACCGGCACCGGCCCGTAGCCGGCGCTGACCGCCTCGACCTCCAGCACCGCGCTCACGATCCGGCCCCCGCCGCCTCGGCCGGCACGTCGGCGCCGAGGTAGGCCTCGGTGACCAGCGGGTCGTCGCGGACCTGGTCCGGGGTGCCGGCGGCGATGACCCGGCCGAAGTCGAGCACCACCAGCTCCTGGCACACGGACATGACGAGGTCCATGTGGTGCTCGACGAGCATCACCGAGCAGGCCCCGCCGGCCCGCTCGGGCAGCGTGCGGACCAGCTCGCCCAGCTCCGCGACGTCGTCGGCGCCCAGCCCGCCGGCCGGCTCGTCGAGCAGGAGCAGCCGGGGCCGGGCGATCAGCGCGCGGGCCAGGGCGACCCGCTTGCGCACCGCGTACGGCAGGGTGAGCGGGGCCGCACCGGCGTGCGCCGCGACACCCAGCTCGGCGAGGAGGTCGAGCGCCTCCCGGCGCAGCCGCCGTTCGTCGCGGTCGCTGCGCGGCAGGCCGAACAGGGCGGTGGCGAAGCCGGCCCGGGCCGCGTGGCTGGCGCCGGCCACCACGTTCTCCAGCACGGTGAGCCCCGGGAACAGCCCGACGCCCTGGAGCGTGCGGGCGATGCCGAGCCGGGTCAGCCGGTGCGGGCGGGGCCGGAACGGCCGGCCGTCCAGAGTGAGTGATCCGCTGGTCGGCGGGACGAAGCCGCAGACCACGTTGAACAGGGTCGTCTTCCCGGCGCCGTTCGGACCGATCACGCCGACGATCCGGCCGGGCGGGACCCGCAGCGAGACGTCGTCGAGGGCGATCAGCCCGCCGAACCGGACCCCGACGCCGTGCAGCGCCAGGTCGATGCCGTCCGCGGGGGTGGGGGGTGGGCTCATCTTCACCTCGGGAGAGGACGCGGCGTCGGGGGTGCGCGGTGCGGCTCGGGCGAAGCGGGGAAACTTATTACACCGGGAGTGTACTTTTCGGCGCGGGTTCGTCAATGCCTGCCGCGGGCCGTGGTGATATCGACGGGATCACGATTCCGCGGCGCGCGCGGAGTTGCACCCGCCGTGCAGCGTCGGCCCTGCTCAGCCGGCGGCCGGGGCGGGCGCCCGCAGGGTGCGGACCTGGCCGGCGCGCGGCCCGCCGGCCAGCGCCGCCGGACTCCACTGTGTGGCGACGAGGTGGAGGGTCCGCCCGTCCGGACCGCCGAGCGCGCACGCGAAGCAGCCCCGGTCCAGGTCGATCCGGTCGAGCACCCGCCCGCCCTCGGCGACCCGCACGGCGCACCGGTTCGGCACGTCGCCGTACCAGACGGCCCCGGCGGCGTCGAGGCAGATGCCGTCCGGCGCGGAGTCCGGGACCGCCGCCCAGACCCGCCGGCCGCCGAGCGTCCCGTCGGCGGCCACGTCGTAGGCGGTGAGCCGGCCGGCGTACGACTCGGCGACGATCAGGGTGCGCCCGTCCGGGGTGAGCGCCATGCCGTTGGGGAAGGCCAGGTCGTCGGCGACCAGCCGGGCGGTGCCGTCCGGCGCGACCAGGGCCACCGCGCCCGGCCGGAAATCCCCGGCGGGGAAGTCGAACCCGATGGTGTTGACGTAGGCGTTGCCCCGGGCGTCGGTGACCACCTCGTTCCACGGGTACGGGACGAGCGCGGCCAGGTCGGCGTGGGTGCGCAGCGCGCCGTCGGGCTCCTGGCGCAGCAGCCGCCCGGCGCTCCCGGCGACCACCAGCAGCCGGCCGTCCGGCAGCCAGTCGAAGCAGATCGGCAGCCCGTCGACCCGGGCGACCACCTCGGTCCGGCCGGCCGCGTCGACGGCGAGCACCTCCCCGGCGCCCCAGTCGGCCAGCCAGAGCCGGCCGTCGTGCCAGCGGGGCGACTCGCCGAAGGCGAGCCCGTCGACCAGGATCTCCGGTGCGTTCACGTCTCGCTCCTCAGCAGGTCGCGGGAGCGGCGGAGGAACTCCCGTTCGGCGGCGTTGTCGGTGCGCGCGATCGCCGCGTCGTACGCGGCCACCGCCTCGGCGGGCCGGTCGAGGCGGCGCAGCAGGTCGGCGCGGACCGCGTGCAGCACGTGGTAGCCGGCCAGCTCCAGCCGGTCGACCTCGGCGAGCGCGGTGGCCGGTCCGGCCACCTCGGCCAGCGCGACGGCCCGGTTCAGCGCCACCACCGGCCCGGGGGCGTGCGCCAGGAGCTGGTCGTAGAGGGCGAGGATCTGCCGCCAGTCGGTGTCCGCGGCGCTCGCCGCGGCGCTGTGCACCGCGTTGATGGCGGCCTGGATCTGGTACGGGCCGGGCCGGTCCCGCCGCAGGCAGCGCCGCACGAGGGCCTGCCCCTCGGCGACCAGCGCCCGGTCCCACCGGCCGCGGTCCTGGGCGCCCAGCGGCACCAGCG
Organism: Micromonospora sp. I033; assembly: GCF_053890995.1. NCBI lineage: Bacteria > Bacillati > Actinomycetota > Actinomycetes > Micromonosporales > Micromonosporaceae > Micromonospora > Micromonospora sp. I033. The sequence goes on from NZ_JBSSLX010000167.1 coordinate 3,935, forward strand.
CGCCGTCCGGGCCGGTCCGCGCGCCCCGCCGCGCGTCGGTGAGCAGCATCAGCGCGAGCAGCCCGAGCACCTCCGGCTCGTCCGGCATCAGCTGCGTCAGCAGCCGGCCCAGCCGGATCGCCTCGGCGCACAGCTCGTCGCGGACCAGCCGGTCCCCCGCGCTGGCGGTGTGCCCCTCGGTGAAGATCAGGTAGACCACGGCCAGCACGGCCCGCAGCCGGTCGGGCAGGTCGGCGTCCCGCGGCACCCGGTACGGGATGCCCGCGTCCCGGATCTTCGCCTTGGCTCGGACCAGGCGCTGCGCCATGGTCGGCTCGGGCACCAGGAAGGCGCGGGCGATCTCGGCGGTGCTCAGCCCGCCGAGCAGGCGCAGGGTCAGCGCGACCCGGGCCGGCACGCCGAGCGCCGGGTGGCAGCAGGTGAAGATCAGGCGGAGCCGGTCGTCGCGCACGGGCCCCTCCTCGGCGGGCGGCTCGGGGGCGTACAGCAGGGTGGCCTCGGCGTGCCGGTGGGCGCGGGACGCCTCCCGGCGCCGCCGGTCGATCGCCCGGTTCCGGGCCGTGGTGATGATCCAGCCGGCCGGGCTGGGCGGCGGCCCGTCGGCGGCCCACCGGTCGACCGCGGTGGCGAACGCCTCCTGGACCGCCTCCTCTGCGAGGTCGATGTCGCCGAGCAGGCGGACCAGGACGGCGACCGCGCGGCCGTACTCCGCGCGGAAGACCCGTTCGACATCGGTCGGCCCGGTCATCCCTCGCCCTGGAACGGGCGCACCTCCACCGGCAGGGTGGTGGCCAGGGCGTAGCGGCGGCCCCAGTCGAGCGCGGCGTCGAGATCGGGTGCCGTGATGATGGTGAACCCGCCCAGGTACTCCTTGCCCTCGGCGAACGGGCCGTCGGTGACGAGCACCTCGTCGCCCTTCGGGCGCACCACGGTGGCGGTCTCCGGGGCGTGCAGGCCGTTGCCGAAGACCCAGGATCCGGCCTCCCTCAGCTCCCGACCGATGGCGTCGACCTCGCGCATCACCCCGGCCAGGAAATCCGGGTCCGGCGGCTGCTCGCCGGCCGGCTGGTAAAGGCTGATCAGGTACTGCTTCACGGGTTGCCTCCTCGTCCGGCGGCCGGTCTCTCCCGACCCCTCCACCCTCCACACGAACCGGGACCCCGGGGATCGACACGCCGGCCCGACTGATTTCCCGGGCCCAGGTGTTGATCGACCGTCGCCGGGCGCCCGACACTCGGGGCATGGCACGAACCGCGGCGGTTCCGCTCGCCCCCGGGGTCTGGCGCATCCCCACCGTCGGTCGCGCCATGGTCAACTCCTACGCCTTCGTCGATGACGACGGCTCGGTCACGCTTGTCGACTGCGGGATGCGACGGGCCCCGGCCCGAATCGTGCGCGGGCTGGCGGCCATCGGCAAGACCCCCGCCGACGTGACCCGGATCGTGCTGACCCACGCGCACGCGGACCACGCCGGCGGGGCCGCGGAGCTGGCCCGGCGCACCGGCGCCCCGGTCGCCGCGCATCGGGCCGACCTGCCGTACGCCGAGTCCGGCCGGGTGCCGCCGCAGGGCGGCGGGAACACGGTCGGGCGTTTCCTCACCCGCCTGGCGGGCGGGCGGTTCCCGGCGGTCGCGGTGGCCCGGCCGCTGGCCGACGGCGACGTGCTGCCGGTCGGCGGCGGCCTGCGGGTGGTGCACACCCCGGGCCACTCCCCGGGGCACGTGTCGCTGCTGCACGAGCCGACGCGGGTGCTGGTCACCGGGGACGCGCTGTTCAACGTGGCCGGCGTGCGTTGGCCGGTGCGGTCGTTCTGCACCGACTTCCGGATGACCCAGCGGACCGCGCACGTGCTGGGCGAGCTGGACTACGACGTGGCCGCCTTCACCCACGGTCCCGAGCTCACCGACCGGGCCCGCGAGCAGGTCCGGGGCTTCCTCCGCCGACTCGGCTGAGCCGACTCCCCCGCACCGGGCCGCGCGCACCACCCTACCCTCATTCAGCGAAAATCTTCCATGCATCTATTGCAAGAATTCTTCGCTCTGTGACCTAATACTGACAGTTCCTTTCGTCGAACTCCCCCAACCCCCAGGGAGGAAAGATGAACCGTCCCCTGCGATCGGCGCTGCGTGCGGCCGCCACGGCCCTGCTCGCCACCGTCACGCTGGCCGCCTCGGCCGTCGTCGGCGCGACTCCCGCCAGCGCCGCGCCGGCCGGCCTGCCCGGCATGGACGTCTCCAGCCACCAGGGCAACGTGAACTGGTCCGCGGCCTGGAGCAACGGCGCCCGCTTCGCGTACGTGAAGGCCACCGAGGGCACGTACTACACCAACCCGTACTTCGCCCAGCAGTACAACGGCTCCTACAACGTCGGAATGATCCGCGGGTCGTACCACTTCGCCCGGCCGGACACCACGAGCGGCGCTACCCAGGCCAACTACTTCGTCGACCACGGCGGCGGCTGGTCCAAGGACGGCAGGACGCTGCCCGGCGCGCTCGACATCGAGTACAACCCGTACGGCGCCACCTGCTACGGGTTGAGCCAGGCCTCGATGCGCAGCTGGATCGCCTCGTTCGTCAACCAGTACTACGCGCGGACCGGCCGGTGGGCCACCATCTACACCACCACCGACTGGTGGACCACCTGCACCGGCAACACCTCGCAGTTCGCCGCGAACAACCCGCTGTGGATCGCGCGCTACTCCAGCAGCGTCGGCACCCTGCCGGCCGGCTGGGGGACGTACTCCTTCTGGCAGTGGGCGTCCTCGGGCGTCTTCCCGGGTGACCAGAACGTCTGGAACGGCACCCTGGACCGCCTCAAGGTGCTGGCCTGCAACGGACCCTGCTGACCCGCTCCGGTGGCGGGCCGACCTTCCGGCTCGCCACCGGCCGCGTCCGTCACTGACGAGGAGGCCCCGATGTCCGTACCCCTTCCCCGGCGGGCCGTGCTGCGCGGCGCGGTCCTGCTCGGCGCCGCCGCCGGCGCCACGGCGCTGACCCAGTTCGGCGCCGGCCGCGACGCCCGGGCCGTCGCCACCCGGATCGACCAGCCGACCATCGCCAACTGTGCGACCTGGGGCGCCCGCCCGCCGTCCTCCGCGGTGAGCGTGGTGCAGAGCCGGCCCAACAAGATCATCATTCATCACACCGCGTTCCCGAACACCACCGACTACAGCCTCGCGCAGGCCTACCGGAACTCACGCGACATCCAGGACCTGCACATGGACACCAACGGTTGGCTCGACTCCGGGCAGCACTTCACCAACAGCCGCGGCGGCTACCTGACCGAGGGCCGGCACGGCAGCCTGTACGGGCTGCTGCACGGGCAGACCATGGTGCAGGGCGCGCACTGCGTCGGGCAGAACAGCCAGGCCATCGGCATCGAGAACGACGGCATCTATCTCGATGTGCAGCCGCCGGCGGCGCTCTGGAACAGCCTGGTGTGGTTCTGTGCCTTCACCTGCCAGCAGTACGGCATCCCGCCGACGGAGATCTACGGACACAAGGACTTCAACAACACCCAGTGCCCCGGCCTGCTGCACGACCGGCTCCCGGAGCTGCGCAGCACCGTCGCCGCCCGCCTCGGCGGCTGACCGCTTGCGGATCTTGGAGGGTTTCCGTTCGCGTCGAACGGGAACTCTCCAAGATCTCGTTCCTTCAGGGTTCGCTTATATAAGTTCAGCGTGATAGAAAGGGGTCGTGCACGCCTTCGACGTTCTCGGGGACCCGGTCCGTCGCCGGATCCTGGAGCTGCTCGCCGAGGGTGAGCAGCCGGCCGGCACGCTCGGCGCGACCGTCCAGCGGGAGTTCGGCATCAGCCAGCCCGCCGTGTCGCAACACCTCAAGGTGTTGCGGGAGCACGGCTTCGCGACGGTGCGCGCCCAGGGCACCCGCCGCCTCTACGCGGTGGACCCGCGCCCGCTGCGCGAGATGGACGAGTGGCTGGCCGGCTTCCGCCGGTTCTGGACGCCGCCGCTGGCGGCGCTCGCCACCGAACTGGCCCGGGGCCGGCGGCAACGGCGGCTGCGCGAGGGCGAACCCGACGAGAGGACCACATCATGATCGACGTGACCGGGCAGATCAGCGCCGTGGAGCGCCGGCTGGGCAGCCGTACGCTCCCCGCCGGCGAGGCGCGGGTGATGACCGTCAGCCAGACGTACGACGCGCCGGTGGAGGACGTCTGGGACGCCTGCACCAGCGCCGAGCGGATCCCCCGCTGGTTCCTGCCGATCTCCGGCGAGCTGAAGCTCGGCGGGCGCTACCAGCTGGAGGGCAACGCCGGGGGCACGGTCGAGCGCTGCGACCCGCCGCACAGCTTCGCCGCGACCTGGGAGTTCGGCGGCGAGGTGAGCTGGGTCGAGGTGCGGCTCACCGAGGCCGGCGCCGGGCGTACCCGGTTCGAGCTGGAGCACGTGGCGCACGTCGACGACGAGCGGTGGGCCGAGTACGGGCCGGGCGCGGTCGGCGTCGGCTGGGACGGGGCGCTGCTCGGGCTGGCCTCCCACCTCGCGGCCGACGGCTCCGGGATCACCCCGGACGAGGCCGTCGCCTGGATGGGCTCGGACGAGGGCCGCCGCTTCATGACGGAGGCCAGCGCCCGCTGGACCGAGGCGAGCATCGCCGCCGGCACCCCCGCGGACGAGGCCCGTGCCGCCGGCGACCGGGTCACGGCCTTCTACACCGGCGCCCCCACCCCCTGACCGAGGCCCGCGATCGGGCGCGTGCCGCCGGGCGCCCCGTGCCCGATCGCGGACTGTCGGTGCGTTCGGGCAGACTGTCGATCGTGCCGATCCGATCCGTCGCCGAGCTGGCCACGGCCGTCCACTCCGGAGCACCGGTGAAATACCTGCACTTCTGGGGGCACCGCCCGCAGCGGGACGGCAGCGTGGGCGCCGGCTGCCTGAGCCAGTGGTGGCCCGCGCCGTTCACGGTCGACGGCCGGACGTACGCCACGGCCGAGCACTGGATGATGTGGCGCAAGGCCACCCTCTTCGGCGACGACGGGATCGCCGAGCGGGTCCTCGAAGCCACGCACCCGCACCGGGCCAAGGCGCTCGGCCGGCAGGTCCGCGGCTTCGACGAGGCGACCTGGGCGGCCCGCCGATACGACGTCGTGGTCGCCGGCAGCGTGGCCAAGTTCCGCCAGCACGAGGAGCTGGCCCGGTTCCTGCTCGGCACCGGCGAGCGGGTGCTGGTCGAGGCGAGCCCGATGGACCGGATCTGGGGCATCGGGCTGGCCGCCGACGACCCGCGCGCCGCGGATCCGGCTCGGTGGCGGGGCGCGAACCTGCTCGGCTTCGCCCTGATGGACGCCCGCGCAGCCCTCCGCGCCGACGCCGCCCGGGTCCTCGGCCAGGGTCACGCGGATGCACGACTCGACCGAGCTGCCGGTCTACGGCCGGAGCACGCTGGAGCTCAAGACGCACGTGCACACCCAGCCGGTCGGCCGCGGGCCGCTGGTCGAGGTCGAGGTCGAGCCGACCGACCACCCGCTCGCGGTGGCGCAGCGGACCGGGATGACGATGGCGGACGTGCGCCGGATCGCGGAACGGTTGCGGCACCCGGAGACACCCCGCGCGGACGGGTGACGGGCGCGCCGGAGCGGCCGGGCGGGTAACGTGCAGCGGCGTGACCGCCGCCGCTCCGTACACGCACTGTTCGTTCTGCGGCGCGGCCTACCCGGTGGAGGCCGGGTGGCCGCGCGTCTGCCTGGCCTGCGGGGAGACGGTGTGGCGCAACCCGCTGCCCGTCGCGGTGGCCGTGCTGCCGGTCCGCACCCCCGACGGCCTCGGCGTGGTGGTGGTCCGCCGGGACATCGAGCCGGCCCGCGGCCAGCTCGCCCTCCCGGGCGGCTTCATCGAGTACGGCGAGGAGTGGTCCGAGGCGCTGGTCCGCGAGCTGCGGGAGGAGACCGGCCTCCTCGCCGAGGCCGACGAGGCGAGGCTGTTCGCGGTGCACGGGGCGCCGGCCGGCGGCACCATGATGGTCTTCGGCGTGCTGCCCGAGCGGCCGGTCGGTGACCTGCCCCCGTCGGCGCCGACCGAGGAGGCCACCGAGTGGCTGGTCCTCACCGAACCGGTCGAGCTGGCATTCTCCACGCACACCCGGGTGCTGGCCGACTTCCTCGCCGGCCAGCACGCCGGCTGACCCGGCGACCTGACCGGACCTCGGCCGACGCGGCGAAATCTCCTATTGATTGAATAGGAATGGCAGCGTCGCCGAGTCTCCGGAGGTCACCCGTGTCCCACGCCGAAGCCGACCACGACACCCGCCGGAGCCGGCAGTGGCTCGCCGGGGAGGCCCACGGTGCGGGCGTCGACCGCGACCGGTTGCTGGAGCTGGGGGCGGCCATGGCCGCCCTGACCGCCGCGGCGGCCGAACGCGAGCCGGTCGCGGTGGCGCCGGCGCCGGTCGGCGTAGACCCGGGTACGCCGATCGCCAAGCCGCTGCCGCCCGAGCTGCTGCGCCCGCTGGACACCAACGCCGAGATGCGCTGGACGGCGCTGGCCGGGCAGGGGTACGTGGTGCCGAACGACCGGTTCTTCGTCCGCAACCACACCGTGACGCCCCGGCTGGACGCCGACACCTGGCGGCTGCGCCTGTTCGGCACCGGGCTGCGGGGCGCACCCACCCGGGACGCCCCGGTCGAGTTCAGCCTCGACGAGCTGCGCCGGCTGCCCGCCGAGGAGAGCTGCGCGCTGCTGGAGTGCGCCGGCAACGGCCGGCGCTTCTTCGCCGAGCAGCAGGGCGAGCCGACTCCGGGGGTGGCCTGGGGGCTGGGCGGGGTCGGCGTGGCCCGCTGGCGGGGTGTCCGGCTGGGCACCGTGCTCCGCCTCGCCGGGCTGCGGAACGACGCGGTCGACGTGATGCCCGAAGGGCTGGACCCGGACTACGTGACCGGCGGGATCAACCTGGGCCGGGTACGTCGCCCCCTGCCGATCGGCAAGGCCCTGGACGACGTGCTGCTGGCGTACGAGATGAACGGCGAGCCGCTCCCCGCCGACCACGGCTTCCCGGTCCGCGTGGTCGTGCCCGGCTGGATCGGCATCTCCTCGATCAAGTGGGTGGGCCCGGTCGAGGTCTCCACCACTCCCCTGTTCTCCCCCTGGAACACCCGGTTCTACCGGATGTTCGGCCCCGGGCACCCGGCCGAGGGCACCGTGCTGGGCGCGCAGCCGGTGAAGAGCGCGTTCGAGCTGGCCTGGGACGCCCGCGTGCCGGCCGGCGCCGACCTGGTGCTGCACGGCCGGTCCTGGTCGGGCAACGGCCCGATCGACCGGGTCGAGGTGGACACCGGCGACGGCTGGCGCCCGGCCGACCTGGTCGCCGCCGACCGGGGCGGCCCCTGGCAGCGCTGGACGGCGCGCTGGCGCCCGCCGACCCCCGGCCGCTACACCCTCCGCGCCCGCGCCACCGACACCACGGGCGCCACCCAACCCGACCGGACCACCCCCAACACCCTCGCCTACCTCTACGACGCCGTGATCCACCACCCGGTCACGGCCGCCTGACGCCCGCTCCCCCGCCGGTTGTCGCCGCGACTGGCCATGGGCACTTCAGATCAACGGGGCGGTGAGGTAGGCGGGCGGGACGGTGTCCGTGAGCCACACGCCGTTGGCGCTGCGGTAGAAGGGGAAGCCGTTGGCGGCCATGGCGGCGGCGTCAACGGTGAGGATGACGACCGGGCCGGTGCGGCGGGCGCCGACGCGGCGGGCGGTCTCCTCGTCGGGGGACAGGTGCACGTGGTGCCGGCGGCCCCGGCGCAGCCCCTCGGCCCGGATCGCGGGCAGCACCGTCTCGCTGGTGCCGTGGAAGAGGCGGTCGGGCGGGGTGGCCGGGGCCAGGCCGAGGTCGACGGGAACCGAGTGGCCCTGGCTGGCCCGGATCCGGTCGACCCCGTCGGGTCCCCGCTCGACGGCGAAGCGCTGCTTGTCGTTGCCGGCCACGACGGCGTCCAGGTCGGCGCGGCTGATCTTCAGCGCGGCGAGCAGGTCGGCGACCGGCACCCAGCCGGCCCGGTCGAGCGTCAGGTCGAACCGGTCGGGGCGGTGGCGCAGCGCCAGCGACATCCGCTTGCTCACCCGGACCAGGTCACGATGATCCACCCGGACAGTGTGACCCACCGGCCGGAGGCCGTCGACGGAAATCAGCGCGTGGCGCCCGAGCCGCCGCTCACCATCAGCCCCGCGGCGTCCACCACCTCGAAGTCGCTGCCGCGCAGGCCGCCGAGGGCGCGCAGGGCGTCGTTGTCCCAGCGCGGGTCGGGGGCGCCGGAGAGGAACCAGGCCGAGCCGTGGTCGGCGACGATCAGCCCGTGGCGCCGCATCGCCTCGGCGACGATCCGGGCCTGCCGGGGCAGCCGGGACAGGTCCACCGAGCGCTTGAGCCGCAGCCGCTGGCCGAGCTGCGGCAGCGCCGGGTCGGTGGCCGACGAGGCGGAGTGGGTGGCCGGCCAGGTCCAGCCGGTGCGGGTACGCGGCACGGTGACCCGGATCGCGTGGTCGATCCGGCCGGCGGCCATCTCGTCGTAGCGGACCAGCCCGGCCAGGATGGACAGTCCGGCCGCGTCGGCGGAGGTCCAGCCCGCCCGGCGCAGCCGGTTCGACCGCAGGTCGAAGACCGCACCCGAGCCGGCCCGCCAGCCGGCGCCGGCCCGGTGCGCGTCGAACAGCTCGTACGCGCGGCAGGCCGCCCGGTCCCAGACGATCACGTGCCGGTCGCCGGTGCCGTCCGGTCCTCCCTCGACCGCCGCGTCCGGCGGGACCGGGTACGGCCCCGGGTCGCTCTCGTCGGCGTACCCGAAGGTGACCGGGACCCGCGGCTGCCCGGCGGGTACGACGGTGACCGGGATGCCGATCGGCGCACCCTCCCACCGGCCGGAGCCGAAGTCGGCGTGCACCGTGGCGCCGCCGCCGATCGCACCGATCATCGCCGCGGAGCGCGGGTGCACGGGCAGCCGGGAGACGTCGGCGTGCCAGACGTTGTCCGCCGGGAAGATCTGGCACGGCCGCGCGCTCGGGCTCGGCCGGCCGCCCGCCGACCGCGCCGCCGCCTGACCGGTTGCC
>NZ_JBSSLX010000168.1:0-12880 GCF_053890995.1 Micromonospora sp. I033
TCGGCGGATTCCCGGTCCAGCCGGGGCCAGAGCACCAGCGCGGCGACCACGGTGATCACGAAGAGCGGCACGACCGTCGCGACCAGGATGCGCCGCACGCCCGGCGGGGCGGACGGCGCGGGACGGGTGTGGTCGGCGCCCATGGCGTTTCTCCCAACGATTCGCAAGCGGGATACGTGTCTGGCGGGCCGGTCGGTTCACCGGGTGGCCCGGATGCTCGCGGAGCGATGCGGGCCGGGTCGTCGCCGGGAATGGTAGCCAGGTGAGCTGACCGGGCCGGGGACGAGACGCGGGCCCGGAGCCGACCGGCGGCGGTTCCGGGCCGGATCGCGCGGGTGGTTGGCTACGGTGAGGGCGTGGCGATGCGGACGGCGGTGACCGGGCGGTCGGTCCGGCTCCTGCTGCTGCTCTGCACGCTGGTCGGGTTGACCGCGATGCACACCCTCGGCCACGGCGGGCACGCGTCGGCGGGGCAACCGGCCGCCCACGCGGCCGGACACACCGGCGAGGCCAGCACCGCCGCGGGCTGCGTGGACGACGGCTGCCCGGTGCGCGCGCTGCCGTTGACCCATCCGGGCGGCGACCCGTCCGGATGGAGCGTCTGCCTGGCCGTGCTGGGCGCGTTCGCCGTCGTGCTGCTGCTCGCCGTGCTGCCGAGGGCCGGGCCGCGCGGCGCCGCCCCGGCGGCCGGCGGCGTGCTCCGGCTCGCCACCGGCCCGCGCGCTCCACCCCGGCCCCACGGGTTACGCCTGGCGACGGCGTCGGTGCTGCGCAGATAGGACGCCCCGGCGCGGGGGGACCGGACCACCGGTGCTCCGCGTCCGCCGTCCGCTGCGTACGTTCCGACACCCGAAAGGCACACACTCGTGTCCACTCGTATCCTCGCGCGCCGGGCCGCCCTGGCCGGCGCCACGTTCGCCGCCGCCCTCACGCTGGCCGCCTGTGGCGGCGACCACTCGACCTCAGGTCACGGCTCGCCGGGCGCGGCCCGTACCGGGACGGCCACCGCCGGCGCCCCGGCCTCGTTCGGCGAGGCGGACGTGATGTTCGCCCAGATGATGATCCCGCACCACCAGCAGGCCGTGGCGATGTCCGAGCTGGCCGAGAGCCGGGCCGCCGACCCGGAGGTGAAGCGGCTGGCCGGGCAGATCAAGGCGGCCCAGGCGCCGGAGATCGCGACCATGAGCGGTTGGCTGGCCGCCTGGGGCCGGCCGGCACCCTCGACGGCTGCCGGGCACGGCATGCCCGGGATGGACCACGGCATGCCCGGGATGATGTCCGAGGCCGAGATGGCCAGGCTGGGCGCGGCGTCCGGCAGCGACTTCGACCGGCAGTTCCTCACCATGATGATCGCCCACCACGAGGGCGCGATCACCATGGCGCGGGAGGAGCTCGCCCGGGGCGCCAACCCGGACACCAGGGCACTCGCCCAGCAGATCCTCACCGGCCAGCAGGGCGAGATCGACGCCATGAGGAAGATGCTCGACCGGCTCTGAGGGACCCGTCGGGTGCCCCGACCGCTCGCGGCGGGGCACCCGGCCGGGGTCAGCCGCGCTTCATGAGGCGGCCGACCGCGGCCATCATCTCGGTGGCCATCTCGTCGGCGCGGCCCTCGGCGGCGCCCTCGTGCATGCAGTGCCGGGCGTGCCCGTCCAGCAGGCCGAGGCCGACCTTGTCGAGGGCGGCCTGGATGGCGGAGATCTGGGTCAGCACGTCGATGCAGTAACGGTCGTCCTCGACCATCTTCTCGATGCCGCGGACCTGGCCCTCGATGCGGCGGAGCCGCGCGAGCAGCTGGTCCTTGCTGGCGGTGTAGCCCCGGGTCGGGGTCGTCGGTGCGGTCATGACGTCGAGGATACCGTACCCCTTGGGGGTATGGTACGGTCCTCGTGTGGCCGATACCCCCACCGGGTAACGGTAACGGCAGAGTGGCAGTCGTCTCTCCTCCGGCTACCCCCAGGGGGTATAGGATCGAGGCGGCGGGAAGGGAGATTCCGATGGTCACCACCACGTACCAGGTGCAGGGCATGACCTGCGGGCACTGCGTCAACTCGGTCAGCACCGAGGTGAGCGCGCTGCCGGGCGTCACCGACGTCCAGGTCGACCTGGCCTCCGGCCGGGTCACCGTCACCAGTGAGAGCCCGTTGGACACGGACACCGTCCGCGCCGCCGTGGACGAGGCCGGTTACGACCTCGTCGGCGCGTGACGGGTCCGGGACCCGAAGAAACCGAGGTACCACGATGAACACGGCGACGAAACTGAGCGGCTTCGCCCTCGGGCTCGCGGCGGTGTTCGGCACGGCGTACGGGGTCGGTCACCTGACCGGCCCCGTCACCCCGGCCGCCGAGACCCGCCACGACGCCACCGACGCCAACCACGACTCCGCCGGATCCGACCACGGCGACGGGGGCCACGCGGCCACCGCCACCACCCACCTGCCCGGCGGGCTGCTCGTCTCCGACCGCGGCTACACGCTCCAGCCGGTGAGCGCCCCGGCGGGCGAGTTCGCCTTCCGGATCACCGGCCCGGACGGCCGGCCCGTCACCTCCTACGACGTGGCGCACGACAAGCGCATGCACCTGATCGTCGCCCGCCGTGACCTCTCCGGCTTCCGGCACGTCCACCCGGAGCTGGCCGCCGACGGCACCTGGCGGGTCGCCTCTCTGCTCGCCGGGCCGGGCGTCTGGCGGGCGTTCGCCGACTTCACCCCGACCGGTGGCGAGCCGCTCACCCTCGGGGTCGACGTCACCGTCCCCGGCACGCTGGACTCCCGGCCGCTGCCGGCGCCGGCGACCAGCACCACGGTCGACGGCTACACGGTCACCCTCACCGGTGCCCCGCAGCCCGGCCGGACCAGCCGGCTCACCCTGACCGTCAGCCGGGACGGCCGCCCGGTCACCGACCTCCAGCCCTACCTCGGGGCGTACGGGCACCTGGTGGCGCTGCGCCAGGGCGACCTGGCGTACCTGCACGTGCACCCGGAGGGCGCGCCCGGCGACGGGCGGACCCCGGCCGGGCCGGCGGTCACCTTCGCCGCCGAGGTGCCCTCGGCCGGCACGTACCGTCTCTACCTGGACTTCCGGCACGGCGACGCGGTGCACACCGCGGAGTTCACCGTGGTGGCCGGAGACCAGAGCGCCCCGGCGCCCGCCGCGCCGGCCCCCACGACCGCACCGACCCCGGACGCCGACCACGGCACCCCGGGGCACGGGCACAACTGACCGGAGGTGCCGCGATGACATCGACCGCGAAGTCCCTGCCGGTCGCGCCGAACATGATCGAACTCGCGATCGGCGGGATGACCTGCGCCTCCTGCGCCGCGCGGATCGAGAAGAAGCTCAACCGGATGGACGGCGTCGAGGCCACGGTCAACTACGCCACCGAGAAGGCCAGCGTCCGGTACGCCGACGAGGTCACCCCGGCCGACCTGATCGCCACCGTCGAGAAGACCGGCTACACGGCCGTCGTCCCGCCGCCGCCCACCCGGGCGGCGGCCGAGGCGACCACCGAACCGGTGGACGAACTGCGCGGCCTCCGTACCCGGCTGTGGGTGTCGGTCGTGCTGACCGTGCCGGTGATCGTGCTCGCCATGGTGCCGGCCTGGCAGTTCGACTACTGGCAGTGGCTGTCGCTGACCCTGGCCGCCCCGGTGGTGGTGTACGGCGGGCTGCCGTTCCACCGGGCCGCCTGGATCAACCTGCGGCACGGCGCGGCGACCATGGACACCCTGGTCTCGCTCGGCACCCTGGCCGCGTTCGGCTGGTCGCTCTGGGCGCTCTTCCTCGGCGACGCCGGCATGCCCGGGATGACCCACCCGTTCCGCTTCGACATCACCCGCACCGACGGGGCCGGCAACATCTACCTGGAGGCCGCGGCCGGGGTGACCGTGTTCATCCTCGCCGGCCGGTACTTCGAGGCCCGGTCGAAGCGGACCGCCGGCGCCGCCCTGCGCGCCCTGCTCGAGCTGGGTGCCAGGGACGTCGCGGTGCTGCGCGGCGGGCAGGAGACCCGGATCCCGGTGGACCAGCTGGTCGTCGGCGACCGGTTCGTGGTCCGCCCGGGCGAGAAGGTCGCCACCGACGGTGTGGTCGACGAGGGCACCTCGGCGGTCGACGCCAGCATGCTCACCGGTGAGTCCGTGCCGGTCGAGGTGGGGCCGGGGGACACCGTCGTCGGCGCCACCGTCAACGCCGGCGGCCGGCTCGTGGTCCGGGCCACCCGGGTGGGCGGGGACACCCAGCTCGCCCAGATGGCGCGGCTGGTGGAGCAGGCACAGACCGGCAAGGCGGCCGTGCAGCGGCTCGCCGACCGCATCTCCGGGGTCTTCGTGCCCATCGTGATCGCCCTGGCCGCCGGCACGCTGGGCTGGTGGCTGGGCACCGGGGCCGGGACGGCGGCCGCGTTCACCGCCGCGGTGGCGGTGCTGATCATCGCCTGCCCCTGCGCGCTGGGCCTCGCCACCCCGACCGCGCTGCTGGTCGGCACCGGGCGCGGCGCCCAGCTCGGCATCCTGATCAAGGGACCGGAGGTGCTGGAGTCCACCCGCCAGGTCGACACCGTGGTGCTGGACAAGACCGGCACCGTCACCACCGGGAAGATGACCCTGGTCGACGTGCTGCCCGCCGAGGGTGTGGACGCCGCCGAGCTGCTCCGGCTGGCCGGCGCGCTGGAGGGCGCCTCCGAGCACCCGATCGCCCGTGCCGTCGCCGACGGCGCCGCCGAGGCGGGACCGCTGCCCGCGGTCACCGGGTTCGCCAACGCCGAGGGCCTCGGCGTGACCGGCACGGTCGACGGCCGCGAGGTGGTGGTCGGACGGCTCCGGCTGCTGCGCGAGCGCGGTCTCGACGTACCCGAGGAGGTCGTGCGGGCGGCGACCGGCGCGGAGGCCGCCGGTCGGACGGCGGTCCTGGCCGGCTGGGACGGACGCGCCCGCGGCGTCCTCGCGGTGGCCGACGTGGTGAAGCCGACCAGCAGGGCGGCCGTCGCCCGGCTGCGCGAGCTGGGGCTGACCCCGGTGCTGCTCACCGGCGACAACGCCACGGTGGCGAAGGCGGTGGCCGCCGAGGTCGGCATCGACGAGGTGATCGCCGAGGTGCTGCCGGCCGACAAGGTGGACGTGGTCGAGCGGCTCCAGGGCGAGGGGCGGACCGTCGCCATGGTCGGCGACGGGATCAACGACGCCGCCGCGCTGGCCCGGGCCGACCTGGGTCTGGCCATGGGCACCGGCACCGACGTGGCGATCGAGGCGTCCGACCTGACCCTGGTCCGGGGCGACCTGATGGCCGCCGTGGACGCCATCCGGCTCTCCCGGCGGACCCTCGCCATCATCAAGGGCAACCTGTTCTGGGCCTTCGCCTACAACCTGGCCGCCCTGCCGCTGGCCGCCGCCGGCCTGCTCAACCCGATGATCGCCGGCGCCGCGATGGCGTTCTCGTCGGTCTTCGTGGTGGCGAACAGCCTCCGCCTGCGCGGCTTCCGCCCGGTCGGCTGACCACCGACGCCGCCGCCGGCCCCGGGTCGTCCGGGTCCGGCGGCGGCGTCCGTTCACCCGGGCGGTGCGGTTGAGCGGGTGGCGGCCGGGGTACCTCCACCTGGTCAGGAAACTGCTGAGTGGAGGTTCACATGGGCATCGACGACAAGATCGACAACGCGACCGAGAACACCGCCGGCAAGGTCAAGGAGGGCGTGGGCCGGGCCACCGACGACGAGCGCCTGGAGGCCGAGGGTCGCAACGACCAGGCCGCCGCCAACCTCAAGCAGGCCGGCGAGAAGATCAAGGACGCCTTCAAGAGCTGACTACTGTCGTACGCGTCGCCGGGCCGGCAGCCCTGCCGGCCCGGCCTGCTGCGCGTGGCGGTGGTCCACCCGCCGCGCGCCGTCACCGCCCGAGCCGGCCGGAACCACGGCCGCCGAACGTACGGGAGAACCATGTCCGGTACCACCGCGATCCGCGCCGCCGCCCTGGTGACGGTGACCGCGCTCGCCGCGGCCTGCCAGTCCACCGGGGAACAGGGCGCCGCGCCGGCCGGCGAGCCGACCGCCGCGCCCACCGTCACGGCCGCGCCCGCGCCCGCGGCCACCGCCACGCCGTCGCCGGTCACCGCGGCGAACACCGCCGCCGTCTGCGCCGCGGTCGACAAGCTGATCATCGACAAGAGCAAGGAGATCGCCGCCGACTCCGCGGCGGCGACCCGCCGGCAGCTCACCCCCGAGCAGATCAACGACCAGGTCAAGGTCGACCTCGCGGACCTGGCCGACGACGTACGCCGGCAGGCCACCCGGGCCGAGGACCCGGAGATCAAGGCACTGGTCACCGACGCCGCCCGGCGGATCGAGGCCGGGGCGAAGTCGTCGACCCCGGTGAAGTGGCTCGGCTCCACGTTCGTCGAGATCCCGCAGCGGCTCACCCGGGAGTGCCGCGCCTGACGGCCCGGGTCATCCACATCACACTGTCCACAGTCGCGCACACGGGGTCACCACGGGTGGCGCGGACTGCGTAGCATGCGAGACGACCTCGACCCCGGAGGAGCTCGACATGGCGCACCCCGTCGATCCGTCCGGCCTCGGCCGCGTGCTGTCCGAGACCATGTCCGCGCTGGGCCGCTTCACGGCCGGCGCCGACGGCGAGGCGCCCCCACCGCCGGAGGGGGTCGGCGAGGCGGCCGACGGCCTGGTCCGGGTGACGGCCGGCCCGCCCGGGCGGGTCACCGGGCTGACTCTCGACCCCCGGGTGATGCGCCTGCCGAGCGAGTCCCTGGCCGAGCAGATCAGCGAGGCGGTCAACGCGGCGCTGGCCGACCTCCAGGAGAAGGCGACCGCCGCGGTGTCCGGCGAGGTCGACCTCGGCTCGCTCGGCGAGCAGCTGCGCCGGATCCAGGAGGACGCCGGCCGCCAGCTCACCGCCTTCACCGACGCCCTGGTCGAGGCCCAGGACCGGCTGTCCCGCCAGGGCGGCCGGTGATGGCGATCGAGGTCGACCCGGACGGGCTGGGCGGTTCCGGTCGCGCACTGGGCGACGTGGCCACCCGGTTCAGCCAGGCCATGACGGCGTTCCAGGCCGAGCTGGCCGCCTTCGGCCGGCCCTGGGGCTCCGACGACATCGGTTCGCTCATCGGCGCCGCCCACGACGAGGTCTCCGCGTTCGCCTTCGAGTGCTTCGACACCGCCCTCGGTGAGATCGCCGCCGCCGGCACCGACCTCACCGACATGGCCGCCCGTTACGCCGAGATCGAGGCCTCGATCAAACAGGGCTTCGACGGGCTGCGGCAGGCGCTGGGAGGCTGACGGTGGGGCTGGAGCTACCCGGCGAGCTGCGCTCGCTGCTCGGCGTCCTCGGCTACACCTGGCCGGAGGCCGACGAGGTCAAGCTCTTCGAGATGGGCAACGCCTGGATCCGCTTCTCCGGCACCCTGTCCGGCGTCGTGGCCGAGGCGAACACCGGGGCGGCCAGCGTCTGGTCCAGCCACACGGGCCAGGACATCACCGCCTTCCAGTCCTGGTGGAACCGGGAGGACAGCCCCGCCGACAGCCTCCGCGACGGGGTGACCGCCGCGGTGCTCACCGGCACCGGGCTGATCATCTGCGGCGCGATCGTGCTCGCCCTCAAGATCGCCGTGATCGTGCAACTGGTCATCCTGGCCATCCAGATCGCCCAGGCGGTCGCCACGGCGGCGGTCACCTTCGGCGCCTCGCTCCTGGAGATCCCGATCTTCCAGCAGTTGGCCCGCACCATCGTCGGCAACCTCGTCCAAGAGGTCATCTGGAAGCTCCTCGACGGGTGACGCGCTGATGGCCAAGGGATCGGGGAAGGCCAGCGGCCGCCTGATGCGCGCGGCGCTCCAGTATCTGAAGCGGGCCAACAAGCGCAACCGTCCGGGGCGGATGAACGCCCACTTCCGGGACCACGTCTTCGGTGGCCACGTGAAGCCCGGGCAGCCGAAGGGGTCGGGCTATCACTACCGGCCGGGCGGCCAGGACTTCCCAGGCCGCCGGCTCAAGCCCGGCACCACCTTGCGTGACCCGGCCACAGGGGCCTACCGGGCGGAACCGGAGTTCTTCGACCCGACCCTCAACCCGCCGCACGGCGCCTGGAAGCCGAAGGCCGGTAATGGCGGGCGCAGCTCGTTCTTTCCAGACGACTGGACGCCGGCCCAGGTCGACTCCGCGATTGCTGGCGCCTTCCAGAACGCCACCAGGGTCCCCGGCACCAACACCTGGCGTGGGACGTATCGAGGTGTCACCATCGAGGGCTTCTACAATAACTCCGGCGGATTCACCCATGGATGGCCGCTTGTCAATGAACCCCCGGGAGTCACGCCGTGAGTTTCATCCGCTTCGCGCTCGACCAGTACCGCCTGCCGGTCTTCGAGGTAGAGGACCTGCGGTACCAGCCCCTCGGTGGCTGGATCATCACCGACATCTCGCGCGACATGCTGGCCTGCCTCGACGGACTGGCGATGGCGGACGACATCACCAACGGACGGCCGCCCTTCGAGCCGTGGAGCAGCGAGAACTACGAGGTCTCCTTCACTCCGGACGGATTCATGTTCCGCAACGAATGGGTGGAGGGCGACGAGGCGCGGTATTCGGTGGCAGAGATTCGCGAGGCGCTCGAGACCTACTGGCATTTCCTTGTCGCTCTGCCGGAGCGCCGACAGCTCGTCCGGGATTATCACCCTGAGCTTCCCGAGTGGCAGGCCGATCTGCTGCGCTGGGAGGAGAAGTGGGGTCGCCCGCACCCGTACCGTGGGCGGCTGTTCTGAGGGTCGACATCTCCTTCTCGCTCGACCGGTTCCGGCTCCCGCTGTACGAGGTCGACGACGCTCGCTACGAGGCGCTCGGCGTCTGGCTGATCACCGACATCTCCATCTACTTCCGGGTCTGCCTGGACGCGCTGGAAATGATCGA
Source organism: Micromonospora sp. I033 (assembly GCF_053890995.1). Lineage (NCBI taxonomy): Bacteria > Bacillati > Actinomycetota > Actinomycetes > Micromonosporales > Micromonosporaceae > Micromonospora > Micromonospora sp. I033. The sequence goes on from NZ_JBSSLX010000168.1 coordinate 8,909, forward strand.
CGACGTCTCGAACGGCCGGCGGCCGGCCGAGGAGTGGAGCAGTGACAAATTCCAGGCGGGGTTCACCCCTGAATGCGTGTCGCTTCAGAACCTGTGGCTGGAGGGCCAACACGGCGAGTATCCCGTCTCGGAGGTCCGTGAGGTGCTGGAGCGGTACTGGCGCTTTCTGGTGAGCATGCCGGAGCGGACGCACCTGATCCGCGAGTACCACCCGGACCTCCCGCGGTGGCAGGCTGATCTGCTGCTGTGGGAGGAGACGTGGAAGCGACCGCACCCGTACCGGGGGCGGCTGTTCTGATCCAAGGGGTCAGCGCGCGACCCGGTACCGGATGTGCGTGACCGTCGGGGCCGCGACCACCCGCACCGGCTCCAGGGGCACGTCGAGTGGGCCGTCGAAGAGCGGCGTGCCGCCGCCCAGGACGATCGGCACCACGTGCAGCCAGAGCGAGTCGAGCAGCCCGGCGGCGAGATACTGCCGTACCGCGCTCGCCCCGCCCGCCACGGCCACATCGCGGTCGCCGGCCGCCGCGCGGGCCCGCGCCAGCGCCGCTTCGATGCCGTCGGTGACGAAGTGGAACTCCGTCCCGCCCCGCATGACGAGCGGCTCGCGCGGGTGGTGGGTCAGCACGAAGACCGGGACCCGCCATGGCGGGTCGTCACCCCACCAGCCGGTCCAGTCCGGGTCCCACCCGCCCTCGCCGCCGCCGAACATGCGGCGCCCCATCACGTACGCCCCGACGCCCGCAATCAGCTCCTCGACCAGCTCGGCGTCGACGTTCCGCTCCCCGCCGGCCTGCCGGTGCTGCCCGCGCCAGCTCTCGGTGGCGAAGAGCCACTCGTGCAGCCGCAGGCCGCCCCGACCGAGCGGATCCTGCCGGCTCTGCCCCGGCGCCGCGGCGTACCCGTCCAGCGACACCGACAGTTGACTGGTGACCTCTCCCATGTCCGGTGGACTCGCCCGTCCGGCGGAACTCATCGGTCGGTGGCCAGCCGCGCGGCGCGTACCTCAAGGTAGTGCTGCTCGGGCAGGCTGGTGGTGGCCCGGGCGGCGGCCAGGTAGGCGGTCCGGGCGCCGGCCCGGTCCCCGGCCAGTTCGAGGAGGTGGGCGCGGACCGCGGCGAGCCGGTGATGGCCGGCGGTGCGCTCGTCGGCGTCGAGCGGCGCCAGCAGCGCGAGCCCGGCCCGCGGCCCGTCCACCATGGCCACCGCGGCGGCCTGGTTGAGGGTGACCATCGGGTTCGGCGCGAGCCGGGCCAGCACCCGGTAGAGCGCCACGATCTGCCGCCAGTCGGTGTCGGCCGCGGTCGGCGCCTCCGCGTGCACCGCCGCGATGGCGGCCTGCACCTGGTAGGGGCCGGGGGCCGACCAGGTCAGCGCCTCGGTCACCAGGGCGACGCCCTCGTCGATCTCGGCCCGGTCCCAGCGCGTGCGGTCCTGCTCGGCGAGCGGCACCAGTTCACCGCCCGGACCGGTGCGTGCCGCCCGGTGCGCGTCGGTGAGCAGCATCAGGGCCAGCAGTCCGGCCACCTCGCCGTCGCCGGGGAGCAGCCGGCGAAGCTCGCGGGCCAGCCGGATCGCCTCCCCGGTCAGCTCGGTCCGGTGCAGTTCCGTCCCGCTGGAGGCGGTGTAACCCTCGTTGAAGACCAGGTAGAGGACGTGCAGGACGGCGCGCAGCCGCGCGTCGCGGTCGGCCGCCGAGGGCATGGCGAACCGGGCTCCGGCGGCCTCGATCCGCTGCTTGGCCCGGCGGATCCGCTGGCTCATCGTGGCCTCGGGCACCAGGTACGCCCGGGCGATCTCGGCGGTGCTCAACCCGCCCACCGCACGCAGGGTTAGCGCCACCTGGGCGCTGACCGTGAGCGCCGGGTGGCAGCAGAGGAAGAGCAGCTTCAGCGTGTCGTCCCCGCTCGGCGCCTCCTCGTCGGCCGCCGGGGCGACCGCGGCGTACGCCGGTTCCCGGACCGCCACCGCGACCTCGCGGTCCCGGCGGGCCCGTTCGCTGCGCCACTCGTCGGTGAGGCGGCGGGTCGCCACGGTCACCAGCCAGGAGCGGGGATGGTCCGGCACGCCCTGGGCCGGCCACTGGGTCGCGGCGGCGAGCAGCGCCTCCTGGACGGCGTCCTCGCAGGCGTAGAACTGGCCGTGCCGGCGCACGAGCACGCCGAGGACCTGCGGCGCGAGCGTCCGCAGCAGGTCCTCGACCGCCCGCTCGGTCACATCTCCGTCCCGGCCTGCTCCATCACCGGCCGCACCTCCAGCACGCCGACGCCGCGCGCGACATCCGGCCAGCTGGCGGCGATCTCGGCGGCCCGCTCCGGCGTCTCGCAGTCGACCATCAGGTAGCCGGCGAACTGCTCCTTGCTCTCCACGAACGGCCCGTCGGTGATCTCGGCGCCCCCGGCGCCGGGCCGGACGGTACGCGTCTGCGACGGGTGGGCCAGCGCCTCGCCGCCCACCAGCTCGCCGGACTCGGTCAGCTCCTTCATGATGACGTCGACGTCACTGAAGATCGCGTTCCGCTCCTCCTCGGACAGCTCCTCGACGAAGCCGGGCCGGTTCCAGATCAGCAGCATGTACTTCACGGTCTACTCCTCGGGTCGGGGCCACCGGCGGTGGCGCCTCTCGCAGACGGGTCGGAGCCGGCGCTCCTGATCCGACATCCTCCCGGAGGAAATTTCAGCGGCCCCCACGCAGCGGGCGGCGCGCCGGGGCGCCGGTGTCGAGGGAGGCGCGGTCGGCGGCCGTGGTGCCCGAGCTCCAGCCCTCCGCGTCGCGGACCTGGAGCCGGTGTCGGGTCACGCCGGGGAAGAGCTGGTCGACCCGTTCGCGGACCGCGTCCGAGCGGGCGGCGAGCACCGGGAGCAGCCGGTCGTCGGCCCGTTCCTCGGCCGCCGCCGCGGTGGCCGCCCGCAGCCGCTCGCCGATCCGGAGCGCGAACGCGTTGAGGAACGACTCGTCGAAGCCCTTGGTGCGCCGGCCGCCGCCCGTGCGGCGCTCGCCCCGGCCGCGCAGCATCGCGGCGGTGGCCTGCACGAGCAGCGAGGTGTGCAGCAGCTCGACGGCGGCCAGGTCGGCCGGGAAGCCGAGCACGGTGGCGAAGCCCAGGTCGTCGGACCAGATCGACTCGCACCGGTTGGCCGCCGCCACCTCCTGGATGAGCAGCGCCTTGGCCGCCGCGTACGGGGCGTCGGTGCCGAGCCGCACGCCACTGGGCCGGTCGGGTCGCTCGGCGGCGGCGTCGAGCAGGGCGGCGTCGATGCTGTGCCGCGCCATCAGCTCCTGGGCCTTGCCGGTGAGCGCCTCCGCCTCGGCCGGGAAGGTGGTCGACTCCGCCTTGGCGAGCAGCGCGCGGACCCGGTCCAGCATCCGTGAGCCGGTGGCCGGGGCGGCGGTGCGCGGGGCGGCGGCCGGTCCTCCGGGCGGTGGGCGGAGCACCGCGATCGGCGGGAGCCCGGCCACCAGGGCGAGCGCGTCGACGGCGTCCCGCAGGGCGCTGATCCGGTCGCCCTCGGCGCGCCGGTCCAGCCAGCCCGGGTCACCGTCCCAGCGGGCGCCCAGCTCGGCGAGCTGGTCGTCGAACCACGACGGGACCGGTTCGGGCATGGCACGCCGCTGCGCCGCCAGCACGTCCCGGAGCAGCCGGGCGCCCCGCGGGGTCAGCCGCCGGGTGGCGATCCGTTCCAGGTCGACGGGTTGCCAGCCGCGCGGCCAGAGCCGCGCCACGCCGCGGGTCAGCCGGGCGAGCAGCGCCGCGTCCACCGCCGGCGGGTCGCCGACGACCAGCCGGTCCAGGGCCCCCTCGGCCGCGCGTACGTCGGTGCCGCGCGCCGCCGCGAGGGCGTCGGCGAGCACCTGCTCGGCATCCGGCACGGGTGGCTCCCTCTCTGGCGGCAGGTGGCGGGTCGCGCACCCGGGAAGGAACGGTACCGGCGCCGGAGCTGCCCCGACCCGTGAGCGCGCTCACCGTTCATC
>NZ_JBSSLX010000169.1:0-12828 GCF_053890995.1 Micromonospora sp. I033
GGCATGTCCGACGTACCCGCCCGCCCGCGCGTCTTCTCCGGCATCCAGCCGACGGCCGACTCGTTCCACCTCGGCAACTACCTGGGCGCGGTACGGCACTGGGTGGCCCTGCAGGAGAGCCACGACGCGTTCTACTGCGTGGTGGACCTGCACGCGATCACGGCCGGGCACGACCCGAAGGTGCTCAAGCAGCGCAGCCGGGTCGCCGCCGCGCAGCTCTTCGCGGTCGGTCTCGACCCGGAGCGCAGCACCCTCTTCGTCCAGTCGCAGGTGCCCGAGCACCCGCAGCTGGCCTGGGTGCTCGGCTGCATCACCGGCTTCGGCGAGGCGAGCCGGATGACCCAGTTCAAGGACAAGTCGCAGAAGCAGGGCAGCGAGCGGGCCAGCGTCGGCCTGTTCACCTACCCGATCCTCCAGGCCGCCGACATCCTGCTCTACCAGGCCCACGCGGTGCCGGTCGGCGAGGACCAGCGGCAGCACCTGGAGCTCTCCCGCGACCTGGCCCAGCGGTTCAACTCGCTGTTCGGGCCGACCTTCACGGTGCCCGCCCCGCACATCGTGAAGGACACCGCGAAGATCACCGACCTGCAGGACCCGACGGCCAAGATGTCGAAGTCGTCCTCCTCCCCGGCGGGCATCATCGATCTGCTGGAGGAGCCGGCCCGCTCGGCCAAGAAGATCCGCTCGGCGGTCACCGACACCGGCCGCGAGATCGTCTTCGACGCCGAGGGCAAGCCGGGCATCTCGAACCTGTTGACCATCTACTCGGCGCTCTCCGGCCGGAGCATCGACGACCTCGTCGCCGCGTACGACGGCAAGGGCTACGGCGACCTGAAGAAGGACCTCGGCGAGGTGGTCCGGGAGTTCGTCACCCCGATCCAGGAGCGCACCCGCGCCTACCTGGACGACCCGGCGCAGCTCGACAAGCTGCTCGCGCAGGGCGCGGAGAAGGCCCGCGCGGTCGCCGCCGCGACGCTGCGCACCGCGTACGAGCGGATCGGCTTCTTCCCGCCGGTCCGGTTCGAGTAGCGGCCCGGGCACGGCGGGAACGGGTGAAGCGGTCGGTGGCCGGAGGGGTGGCGCGCAGCGTGGAGGGCAGGGACGGGGCGCCGGACGCCGGTGACACCATCCAGATCGGGATCGCGGTCGACATCCCCGAGCCGTGGGGCGGGATGCTCACCCGCCGGCGGATCGAGGCCGGTGACCCGCAGGCCGTCCCGGCGCACGTCACCCTGCTCGGGCCCACCGAGATCCCGGTGCGCGCGCTGCCCGCCGTCGAGGAGCACCTGGCCCGGGTGGCCGCCACCCACCTGCCGTTCACCCTGCACCTGCGGGGCACCGGCACGTTCCGGCCGGTCACCCAGGTGGTCTTCGTGGCGGTGGCCGCCGGGATCAGCGAGTGCGAGCTGCTCGCCGCCGCCATCAACGCGGCCCCCGAGCTGCACCGCGAGGCGCGCTTCCCCTACCACCCGCACGTCACGGTGGCCCAGGACGTGCCGCCCGAGGTGCTCGACAAGGCGTACGAGGACCTGGCCGACTTCTCCGCGCTCTTCGAGGTGGAGGCGTTCACCCTCTTCTCGCACAGCGGGGCGACCCGGTGGCAGCCCCGCCGCGACTTCCGCCTCGGCGGCTGAGCTGAGCGCCCGGCCGGCCGGCCTCCGTCGGGCCGGGAGATCGGCGAGGATGGCGGGGTGAACGTCATCGGCCGGATCGAGGCCGCGCTGGGCCGCCGCATCGACGCGGCCCGCGTCCGGTCGTCGGCCTTCGACCACGTGTGGCGGGCCGGGACGCTCTACGCCGACCTGCTCGCCGGCCGGCTGGCCGCCGCGATCGCCTACTACGGCTTCTTCGCGGTGTTCGCGCTGGCCCTGGTCGGCTACTGGATCTTCGGCACGATCCTCCAGGACAACCGCGAGGTGAGTCGGGCCGCGGCCGACTTCCTGGAGGTGAACCTGCCGTTCCTCGACCCCCAGCAGATCGCCGAGAGCAGCAACACGGTCGGCGTCGTCGGCCTGGTCATCCTGGTCTTCACCGGCATCGGCTGGGTCGAGGCGATCCGCTCCTCGCAGCGGCTGATGTACGGCTTCAACCAGCAGCCCGGCAACCTGGTGGTCCGCCGCCTGGTCGACCTCGGGGTGCTGGTCGCGGTCTTCGTGCTGCTCGGCGTCTCGGTGGCCGCCGTGGACGCGCTGGAGTCGCTGCTGCGCTTCCTGCTGCGCAGCACCGGGTCGGTCGGGCTGACCACGGTCAGCGCGGTGCTCAGCGTGCTGGTCAACGCGGTGCTGGCCACCGCGCTGCTGGTGGCGGTGCCCCGGCTGCGGATGAGCCGCCGCCGGCTGCGCCCCGCCGTGCTGGCGGTCGCCGTCGGCATCACGCTGCTCAACACCGTGGGGCGCTACTACGTGGTGCGCACCGAGCGGAACCCGGCCTACACGGTGGTGGCCACGGCGGTGGGGCTGCTGCTCTATCTCTACCTGCTGAACCAGCTGGTGCTCTTCGGTGCCGCGCTGGCCGCCACCAGCCGCTACGGCCGGGTGGTGGACCTGGCCGAGGGAAGCGGGCGGGACGTGGACGTGGAGGTCGACGAGGGGACCGACCCGGGAACGCCGGGAGGGGCGGGATGAGCACCAGGATCCGGATCGACCAGGACTCGGCGGTGCCCCCGTACGAGCAGGTGCGGGGGCAGCTCGCCGGCATGATCGGCGACGGCCGGCTGCCGGTCGGCACCCGGCTGCCGGCGGTCCGGCAGCTCGCCGCCGACCTGGGGCTGGCGGTGAACACCGTGGCGCGGGCGTACCGCGAGCTGGAGTCCGCCGGGCTGGTGGAGACTCGTGGCCGGCACGGCACCGTGGTGGCCCCCGGCCGCGACGACGCGACCGACCGCCTGCACCGCGCCGCCGCCGCTTACGCGGCCGAGGCGCTGCGCCTGGGCGTCCCGCCGGACCGCGCCGTCGCCCTGGTCCGTGCGGCTCTGGACGCCGGTACGCACGGGTGAGAGCGACCGCCGGAGAGGGGGGAGTTGGCGTGAATGAGGCGCACGTCCGCGCCGTGACCGACCATGATGGGCCGGTGGGCGCACTCGTGACACTGGACCTGCCGGACGACTCGCCGATGCTGGGCCTGCCGTGGATCATCACCTTCGGCCCGCTCGGCGACGAGGACGAGTGGGAGCCGGTGGTCTGCGGCCCGTACGAGCGGCCGCACGCGCTCGCCCTGGCCGAGGCGGTGGTGGCCGAGGAGCAGCTGATGGCGGTGGTGGAGCCACTGCTGCCGGCGCTGACGCCCGAGGAGATCCGCAGCGAGATCGCCGCCGCGCAGATCGCCGCCGAGGACGAGGCGGCCCGGATCGACCAGGCGGACCTCTACGGCGACTTCGAGGAGGTCATCGACGAGGAGCTGGAGCTGGCCGCCGAGCGGGAGCCGGAGCCGACGCCGGTGAAGCCGCCCAGCCGGGACGAGGTCCGGGCCGGCCTCGCCCGAATCGCCGCGATGCTCACCGCCCGAGGCGCCTGACGCTCAGCTCGGCGGCCCGTCGAGCACGCAGAACTCGTTGTCCTCCGGGTCGGCGAGCACCACGAAGCCCTCCGTGCCGGTCTGCCCGACGTCGACACGCCGGGCGCCGAGCCCGATCAGCCGGTCGACCTCGGCCGCCGGGTCCCCGTCCGACACCAGGTCCAGGTGGAGGCGGTTCTTGCCCCGCTTCGGGGTGCCGCTGCCCTGCAACCAGACGGTCGGGCCGGGCCGGCCGGGCGGCGGATAGAGCTTCGCGCTGCCGTCGTCGCCCCGGCGGACGGTGTAGCCGAGGGCGGCCGACCAGAATCCGGCCATCCGGTCGAGGTCGCCGATGTCGAGGGTGTACTGCGCCACGTGTGCGGTCATCGCCCTGTGGTACCCGCACGGTCCCGGATGGACACCGACCCCCCGGGACGGAAGTCCCGAGGGGCCGGTGCCACCTCACCCCCCACCACAAGGGGTCGGCAGCCCAGCCGCCCGTCGGCGCGGAGCACAACGGACGACCAGGTCAATGGCGGGTTACCCGGCTCAGCGCCGTTCGAACCACGCAGCCGCGTCCACCGGCAGGACGTGCCCGTCGCCCCGCTCGGTGAGGTCGGCGCTGGCGACGACCGGCCGGCCGTGGCCGGCGATCGTCACCTCCGCGCCGCTGATGTTGACCACGCAGGTCAGCTCGGCGTCCCCGGCGGCGCGGCGGAACGCCAGCACCCCGGGCTCGGTCTCCAGCCAGGTGATGCCGCCGGTGCCGGCCAGCGCCGGGTGCTCGTGCCGGATCCGCAACGCGGTCCGGTAGAGCTCCAGCGTCGAGCCGGTCAGCCCGGCCTGGGCGGCCACCGAGAGGGCACGCCAGGTCGCCGGGGCCGGCAGCCAGCTCAGCTCGCTGCCCTCCGGGCCGAAGCCGTACGGGGCCAGCTCGCCGCTCCACGGGATCGGCACCCGGCAGCCGTCCCGGCTCTCCCCGGTGCGCAGGAACGCCGGGTCCTGGCGCAGCTCGTCGGGGAGGTCCAGCACCTCCGGCAGGCCCAGCTCCTCGCCCTGGTAGACGTAGGCGCAGCCGGGCAGGGAGAACATCAGCAGGGCGGCGGCCCGGGCGCGCCGCAGGCCGACCTCGCCGTCGCCGTACCGGGTGACGTGCCGCTGCCGGTCGTGGTTGGAGAGCACCCAGGTGGTCGGCGCGCCGACGATTGTCGACTCGGCGAGCGCCGTGTCGATCACCTTGCGGAACGAGTCGGCCGACCAGGTGGCGTCGAGGAAGTCGAAGCTGAAGGCCTGGTGCAGCTCGTCCGGGCCGATGTAGCGGGCCAGCCGCTGCGGGGTCTCCGCCCAGGCCTCGGCCACCGCCATCCGGCCGCCCGGGTAGCTGTCCAGGATCGGCCGCCAGGCGCGGTAGATCTCGTGCACCTCGTCCTGGTCGAAGTACGGCAGCCGGCCCTTGCCCAGCAGTTCGGACTGGCGCTGGCCGGTGGTCATCGAGTTGAAGCCGACGTCCGGCAGCCCCTCTGCCTTGATCATCCCGTGCGCCACGTCGATCCGGAAGCCGTCCACGCCCCGGTCGAGCCAGAACCGCAGGACGTCCTCGAACTCGGCGCGCACCTCCGGGTGGCGCCAGTTCAGGTCGGGCTGGGCCGGGTCGAACAGGTGCAGGTACCACTGCCCGTCGGCGACCCGGGTCCAGGCCGGGCCGCCGAAGATGCTCTCCCAGTCGTTCGGCGGCAGTTCGCCCCGCTCGCCCTTGCCGTCGGCGAAGAGGTAGCGCTCGCGCTCCGGGGAGCCGGGGCCGGCGGCGAGGGCCGCCGTGAACCACGGGTGGGCGCTGGAGGTGTGGTTGGGCACCAGGTCCACGATGATCCGCAGGCCCAGGGCGTGCGCGTCGGTGATCATCGCGTCGAAGTCGGTGAGGGTGCCGAAGAGCGGGTCCACGTCCCGGTAGTCGGCCACGTCGTAGCCGGCGTCGACCTGGGGCGAGGTGTAGAAGGGGGTCAGCCAGAGCGCGTCCACCCCGAGGTCACGCAGGTAGGGCAGGCGCTGCCGGATGCCCTGGAGGTCCCCGACGCCGTCCCCGTTCGCGTCGGCGAAGCTGCGGACGTACACCTGGTAGACGACCGCGGACCGCCACCAGTCGTCGTCGGTGGTCAGCGGCGTGGGGTGGGGGGCGGAGGTCATCGGTGGGGATCCCCGTTCTCTGGCGCGGGACGGCGTTGCCCCCGCGCGGGCGTGGTGGTGGGCGCAGGGGCGTCTGAGCAGAATGCCGCCCGAGCGCTGCAAGAGTCAAGCATTCCTTGCGCAAGAAATGACGGCAACCGCGCGGGGCGCGCCGACCCGGCGCCGGGGGTCAGGCCGGGACGGCGAGGGTGGAGGGGGTGGGACGCTGCCGCTTCGCGCCGCCGCCTGTGCCGGCCGGACGGGCCACCGCGGTCGAGCCCCGCACCACCAGTTCCGGGCGGAACACGTACTCGGAGTTCGGCGCGGCGTGCCCGTTGATCTCGTCGACCAGGGCCCGGACGGCGGCCACCGCCATGGCGGCGACCGGCTGGCGCATGGTGGTCAGCGGCGGGTCGGTGAAGGCCATCAGCGGGGAGTCGTCGTAGCCGACCACCGAGACGTCGTCGGGGACGGCCAGGCCGCGCTGCCGGGCGGCCCGGATCGCGCCGAGCGCCATGAGATCGGAGCCGCAGACCAGGCCGGTGACGCCGCGCTCGATGAGCCGGCCGGCGGCCGCCTCGCCGCCCTCGACGCCGAACAGGGAGAGCTCGGCCAGCTCGCCGACCTCCGCCTCCGTCGTGCCGACCAGCCGGGTCATCGCGGCGCGGAAGCCGGCCACCCGGCGCTGCACCGGCACGAACCGGTCCGGGCCGGTGATCAGGCCGATCCGCCGGTGCCCGAGGGCCACCAGGTGGGCGACCGCCAGCTCGGTGGCCTCGCCGTCGTCGCAGGAGACGAAGGGCGCCGCGATGCCGGGCGCGTACCCGTTGATCATGACGATCGGCAGCGGGCGGGCGATCAGCGCGCGGTACCGGTCGTGGTTGGCGGCGGTGTCGGCGTGCAGGCCGGAGACGAAGACGATCCCGGAGACCTGCCGGTCGAGCAGCATCTCGACGTACTCGTCCTCGGTGACCCCGCCGGGGGTCTGGGTGCAGAGCACCGGGGTGAACCCGCTCTGCGCCAGCGTCGACTCGATGACCTGGGCGAAGGCCGGGAAGATCGGGTTGTCCAGCTCGGGCACGACCAGGCCGACCAGCCCGGCGCTGCGCTTGCGCAGCCGGGCGGGGCGCTCGTAGCCGAGCACGTCGAGGGCGGTGAGGACGGCCTGCCGGGTCTCCGGGGCCACTCCGGGGCGGTCGTTGAGCACCCGCGACACCGTGGCCTCGCTGACTTCGGCCTGTTGGGCGATGTCGGACAGTCGAGCGCGCATGGCGGCACTGTAGCTCACGGGTAAGTTCTTGCGTACGCTCCTGCAAGCCCTTCCATTCTCTGCAACCTCTTGCTAACGTCCCCGCAACATGCGAGAGCAGCGGCGCAGCATCCCCGCGCCGGGCAGCAAGAAATTTCCAAGGTTCCCACTGGCGGGCCGCCCTTCCCCCGGCGGGCGCCATGACGACAGGAGTACCGATGCGCATCCGTACCGCGGGTGTGGTCGCTGTCCTCGGCCTGGCGCTCGCCGCGTCCGGCTGCGGCGGCGGTGACAGCGACAAGCCGGCCGCCAAGGAGTCCGCCAAGGCCACCGGCGGCAAGCTGGTCATCTGGGCCGACGACAAGCGGACCGCGGCCCTGAAGCCGTTCGCCGAGGAGTTCGGCAAGGAGAACGGTGTGACCGTCGAGGTCCAGGCCGTCTCCAAGGACCTGCAGACCAACTTCGTCACCGCCTCGCAGCAGGGCAGCGGCCCGGATGTCGTGGTCGGCGCGCACGACTGGATCGGCAACATGGTCCAGAACGGCGCCATCGACCCGGTGCAGCTCGCCGCCGAGCAGAAGAGCGCGTTCAACGAGACCGCGATCAAGGCCGTCACCTTCAACGGCCAGCTCTACGGCGTCCCCTACGCCACCGAGAACATCGCGCTGATCCGCAACACCGAGCTGGCCCCCGAGGCGCCGAAGACGATCGAGGACCTGGTCGCCGCCGGCAAGAAGCTCAAGGCCGAGAAGAAGGCCAGCGAGATCCTCTGCCTCCAGTCCGGCCAGAACGGCGACGCGTACCACGTGTACCCGCTGTACACCTCGGGCGGCGGCTACCTGTTCGGCACCACCGCCAACGGCGACTACGACCCGAAGGACCTGGGCGTGGGCAAGCCGGAGTCGATCGCCGCCTTCCAGAAGATCGCGAAGCTCGGTGAGAAGGGCGACGGCGCGCTGAAGCGCTCCATCACCGGCGAGAACTCCATCGCCACCTTCACCGGCAAGAAGTGCGCCTTCCTGGTCTCCGGCCCGTGGGCGATCGCCGACGCCAAGAAGGCCAACATCAAGTACGACATCTCCCCGGTCCCCGGCTTCGCCGGTGGCAAGGAGGCCCAGCCGTTCGTGGGCGTCCAGGCGTTCTACGTCGCCGCCAAGGGCAAGAACAAGGCCCTGGCCCAGGAGTTCGTCACCAACTACGTGACCAAGCCCGAGCTGGCCGTCGCGCTCTACAAGGCCGAGCCGCGCCCGCCGGCGCTGACCGCCGCCTTCGACCAGGTCAAGGGCGAGGACGCCGACCTGGCCAAGTTCCAGGAGGCCGGCAAGAACGGCCAGGTGCTCCCGGCGATCCCGGCCATGGCCGCCATCTGGGACCCGTTCGGCAAGGCGGAGGCCGCCATCATCGGCGGCGCCGACCCGGCCAAGACGATCACCGCCGCGGGCAAGACCATCGCGGGTCAGATCAAGTAATGAGCACGTCGCTGTCCGGCCCGGGGTCTGCTGAGCAGGCCCCGGGCCGGGAGCCCGTTCGCCGCGGGCTCCCGCGCACGTCCCGTACCGCGCGGAACCACGCGCCGATCACCGCGACCGGCCTCGTCGTCAAGGTGGTCCTGCTCGGCCTGGTGGCCGGGATCGCGATCTGGGCGGCGTTCCCGCTCGTCGAGGCCGAGCACTGGGTCGGGCTGGGCATCCTCGCCGCCACCACCGCCGGCCTGTTCTACCTCTACCTGAGCCGCCGGCACATCCCGGCCAAGTACCTGGTCCCCGGCACGATCTTCCTGATCGCCTTCCAGGTCTTCCCGGTGCTCTACACCGCGAGCACCGCGTTCACGAACTTCGGCGACGGCCACCGCGGCAGCAAGGACGACGCGATCGTCGCCATCCAGACCTCCTCGGTGAAGCAGGTCCCCGGCTCCACCGAGTACTCCCTCTCCATCGCCACCAAGGGCGACCCGGCGACCGGCTCCCTGGTCTTCCTGCTCAGCGACCCGAAGACCAAGGAGGTCCTCGCGGGTGACGCGGGCGGGCTGCGCAAGCTCGACGCCGGCGACGTGACGGTCAGCCCGACCGGCAAGATCACCGAGGCCGCCGGCTACACCGTGCTCAACTTCGGTCAGGCCAGCGGCCGCAGCAAGGACATCACCGACCTGGTGGTGCCGACCGACGGCGGCGCGATCCGCTCCAACGGCCTGTCCCGCGCCTACGAGGGCAAGGCCGCCCGGGCGTACGACGCGGGCTGCGACTGCGTCAAGGACAGCGAGACCGGCAAGACCTGGACCGCCGACCCGGCGGCCGGCTCGTTCGTCGCGGCCGACGGCGACCGGCTCGCCCAGGGCTGGAAGGTCAACGTCGGGTTCAAGAACTTCAGCCGGGTGCTCACCGACCCGAACATCTCCGGTCCGTTCTTCGGCACCCTGCTGTGGAACTTCGCGTTCGCGATCGGCTCGACCGGGCTCACCTTCCTGCTCGGCATGGCCATCGCGCTCGCCCTGCACTCGCCCCGGATGCGCGGCACCAACTTCTACCGGGTGCTGCTGATCCTGCCGTACGCCATGCCGTCGTTCGCGATGCTGCTGGTCTGGCGCGACATGTTCAACACCGACTTCGGCCTGGTCAACAACCTGTTCGGGCTGGGGGTCGACTGGTTCGGCGGGACGTGGACGGCCCGGATCGCGGTGCTGCTGGTGCAGCTCTGGCTGGGCTACCCGTACATGTTCCTGGTGACCACCGGCGCGCTCCAGGCGATCCCGCGCGAGCTGACCGAGGCCACGTCCGTCGACGGCGCGTCGCCGTGGCAGTCGTTCCGGGCGGTCACCCTGCCGCTGCTGCTTGTCGCGCTCTCGCCGCTGCTGATCGCGTCGTTCGCGTACAACTTCAACAACGTCAACGCGATCCTGTTCACCACCGAGGGTGGGCCGTTCCCGGCGGACAACCCGAGAAACGGCGCCACCGACCTGCTCATCACCTACACCTACCGGCTGGCCTTCGGCGCCCAGGGTGCCGAGTACGGCCTGGCCACCACGGTCTCGATCTTCATCTTCGCGATCGTGGCCGTCGTGGCGGCGGTCAGCTTCTCGCGTACCCGGAAGCAGGAGGAGGTGTACTCGTGACCACCCATGCGGACGCTCCTCCCGCCAACCGCAACGCGACCGTTAGGTCGAGGGGTCGCTGGCTCACCCAGGTGGGCTGGCGTCACCTGGTCGGGGTGCTGGCAGTGGCGTTCAGCCTCTTCCCCATCCTGTTCGTGATCTCCGCGGCGCTCAACCCGCTCGGCACGCTCTCGTCGACCGAGCTGCTGCCCACCGGCGCGTCCCTCGAGAACTTCACCAACCTGTTCCAGGACACGCCGTTCGCGCACTGGTTCCTCAACTCGCTGCTGCTCGCCGGCGTGGCCAGCTTCGCGTCGATCTTCCTGTCCTCGCTGGCGGCGTACGCGTTCTCCCGGATGCGGTTCACCGGCCGGCGGGTCGGCCTGCTCGCCCTGCTGCTGATCCAGATGTTCCCGCAGTTCCTGGCCATCGTGGCGATCTTCCTGATCTTCACGACGGTCACCGACCTGTGGCCGGCGATCGGCTTCAACACCCCGTGGGGCCTGTTCCTGCTCTACATGGGCGCCGCGCTCGGCGCCAACACCTGGCTGATGAAGGGCTTCTTCGACACCCTGCCGAAGGAGCTGGACGAGTCGGCGACCATGGACGGCGCGTCACACGCCCAGGTGTTCTTCCGGATCATGCTGCCGCTGGTGGCGCCGATCCTGGCCGTGACCGGACTGCTCGCCTTCATCGGAACGATCAACGAGTTCATCATCGCCAACGTGTTCCTCACCGAGCCGAACTCGAAGACCCTGGCGGTCGGCATGTTCGGCCTGGTGGCCGGCGAGCGCAACAACAACTTCGGGATGTTCGCCGCGGGCACCCTGCTCACCGCGATCCCGACGGTGCTGGTGTTCCAACTGCTCCAGCGCTACATCGTCTCCGGCCTCACCGCCGGAGCCGTCAAAGGCTGAGCCTCCTCGGCTCACGCTGCGGCAAGGGCGTCGTGTCGACGTACACCGGAGCGGTTTCCGGGCGGACCGCCGCGGTCGGGTGACCGGCCGCGGCGGATGCCCGCCCGGCTCCTGTCCTCACCGACGCGAAGGGCATCCCCATGTCTCTCCAGCCGCACCACGACGGATCCGCCACCTACGTACCCGAACAGGAGCCCGCGCTCGGGCAGACCGTCCCGGTCTTCGTCCGGGTGCCGGCCGGCGCCGACGTCCGCCGGGTGCACGTCCGGACCACCGGCGACGGCGAGCCGCGGTTCGCCGAGGCGGTGGTCGACCGCACCGAGGGCGGTGACGTGTGGTGGCGGGCCGACGTCGAGGTCCGCAACCCGGTCAGCAACTACCGCTTCCTGCTCGACGGGGCGGTGGGCGCCCGCTGGCTGAACGCGGCCGGGCTGGTCGACCACGACGTGCCGGACAACGGCGACTTCAAGCTGGTCAGCTACGCACCCCCGCCGGCCTGGGCGCGGGACGCGGTGATCTACCAGATCTTCCCGGACCGGTTCGCCCGCTCGGCCGCCGCGGCCGGCCGGACCGCGCCGGACTGGGCCATCCCGTGCGACTGGGACACACCCGTGATCGGGCGCGGCCCCGAGACGCCCCGCCAGTTCTACGGCGGCGACCTCGACGGGATCACCGAGCGGCTGGACCACCTGGACCGGCTCGGGGTGAACACCGTCTACCTCACGCCGGTCTTCCCGGCCCGCTCCAACCACCGGTACGACGCGGCGAGCTTCGACACGGTCGACCCGCTGCTCGGCGGGGACGCCGCCCTGGCCCGGCTGGCCGACGCGGTGCACGCCCGGGGCTGGCGGCTGCTCGGCGACATCACCAGCAACCACACCGGCGACGCCCACCAGTGGTTCACCGCCGCCGTCTCCGACGTGCACGCGCCCGAGCGGGAGCTGTACTACTTCGACCTGGCGGCGGGTGACTACGAGTCGTGGAACGGGGTCAAGTCGCTGCCGAAGCTCAACTGGGGCAGCGCCGAGCTGCGCCGCCGCTTCGCCACCGCCGAGGACTCGCTGCTGCGCCGCTGGCTGCGCCCGCCGTACGCGCTGGACGGCTGGCGGGTGGACGTGGCGAACATGACCGGCCGGCGGGGCGCGGACGCGTACACCCACGAGGTGGCCCGGCTGCTGCGCGAGGTGGTGGCCGACACCCGGGCCGACGGGCTGCTGCTCGCCGAGCACGGCCACGACCACACCGGTGACCTGGACCGGGACGGCTGGCACGGCACCATGAACTACGTCGGCTTCACCGACCCGGTCTGGTCCTGGCTGCGCCGGGGTGACGGCCCGCTGCCGAACTTCCTCGGCACGCCCGGTGGGGTGCGGCGGCGGGACGCGGGCGCGGTGCTCGCCACCATGAACACCTACCGGTCACTGATCTCCTGGCGGTCGTACACGCACTCGTGGCAGCTGCTCGGCTCGCACGACTCGGCCCGGATCCGGACCGTGGTCGGCGACGCGGCCCGGCAGGAGGTGGCCGCCGGCCTGCTCGCGACGATGCCGGGCACGCCGGTGATCTTCGCGGGCGACGAGCTGGGCCTGACCGGCACCAACGGGGAGGGGTCGCGTACCCCGATGCCGTGGCACCGGCCGGAGAGCTGGGATGCCCGCACCTTCGCCGCGTACCGGTCGCTGCTGGCGCTGCGCCGCACCGAGCCGGCGCTGCGGCACGGCGGCCTGCGCTGGGCGTACGCCGACGCGGACACGCTGGTCTTTCTCCGCGAGGCGCCGACCGGCACCGTGCTGGTGCTGGCCCGCCGCGCGCCCGGCACCCCGGTCCGCCTGACCGGCCTACCGGCCGGCCCGGCGGGCCGGGGGGGCGGGGGGGGGGCGGCGGGGCGCGGGGGGGGCCCCCCCGGGGGTGGGGGGGGG
>NZ_JBSSLX010000170.1:0-12669 GCF_053890995.1 Micromonospora sp. I033
GCCAGCGCACGTCGCGGCCGAACGACTCGACCAGCAGGGCCAGCGCCCCGGCGACCAGCGCCCCGGTCGCCGCCGGCGGCAGCAGGCCGCTCGCGGCCACGGCGAGCACCACGCCCTGCGCCGCCGCCACCACCTTGCGCCAGAACCGGGGCGGCAGCGTGCCGCGCATCCAGGCCAGCGGCCAGCCCGCCGCCACGAAGGCGTACCGCATCCCGCCGATCACCAGCACCCAGCCGCCGAGGGCGGGGGCCAGGTGGACGCTGAGCACCAGCAGCAGGAACGAGTCGACCTCCATGTCGAAGCGGGCACCGAGCGCGCTCACCGTTCCCGTCCGCCGGGCCACCCGGCCGTCCACCGCGTCCAGCCCCAGCGCCACCACGGTGAGCGGGACCAGCACGGCGACCGGCGCCGGCCCGCCGTCGACGACCAGGGCGAGCACGCCGCCGACCAGCAGCGCCCGGGCCAGCGTCACCCGGTCGGCCGGACCCAGCCGGTCCGCGCCGGCCGCCCGCAGGCCGCGTCGGAGCAGCCCGCAGAGCACCCCGGCGTACGCCAGGCCGGCGAACCAGCCCGCCACGCCGAGGCCCACCGTGCCGGCGAGCCCGGCCAGCAGGACGAACTGCACGATCAGCCCGACCAACAGGCCATTTCGAACCGTGGACACCCTGCCTCCGTGTCTATGATCGACAACCCTGCCAGTCATCACGGGAAATTCGGCCGTCCGGTTCGGTCCGGATGCGGAAAAGAGGAGAATTCGTGACCGGTGACGCCCGCGCCTTCTGGCTGCGTGCCCCCGGCGAGGGTGAGATCCGCCCGGTCGCGCTCGCCCCGCCCGGCGCCGGTGAGGTGCTGGTCCGCGCCCGCTACTCGGGCGTCAGCCGGGGCACCGAGACGCTGATCTTCACCGGCCGGGTCCCCGCCGACCAGTACGCCACCATGCGCGCCCCGTTCCAGGAGGGCGACTTCCCGGCCCCGGTGAAGTACGGCTACCTGAGCGTCGGCACCGTCGAGGCGGGCCCGGCGGAGCTGCGCGGGCGTACCGTCTTCTGCCTGCACCCGCACCAGACCGCGTACGTGGTGCCGGCCGACGCCGTGGTGGTCGTACCCGATGGGGTGCCGGCGGCCCGCGCGGTGCTGGCCGGCACCGTGGAGACCGCGGTGAACGCGCTCTGGGACGCCGCGCCGCTGGTCGGCGACCGGGTCACCGTGGTCGGCGGCGGGATGGTCGGCTGCGCCGTGGCCGCCGTGCTGGCCCGCTTCCCGGGGGTGCGCGTCGAGCTGGTCGACGCCGACCCGGGCCGGGCCGGGGTCGCCGCGGCCCTCGGCGTCGACTTCGCGCTGCCCGCCGACGCGGCCGGCGACCGGGACCTCGTGGTGCACGCCAGCGCCAGCGCCGAGGGGCTGCAACGCGCCCTGGAGCTGCTCCGCCCGGAGCGCACCGTGCTGGAGCTGAGCTGGTACGGCGACCGCCCGGTCACCCTCGCCCTGGGCGGGGCGTTCCACTCGAAGCGGCTGGGCATCCGCAGCAGCCAGGTCGGCACGGTGTCGCCCCGGCGTGCCGACCGGAGCTACGCCGACCGACTGGCGGTGGCTCTGGACCTGCTCGCCGACCCGGCGTTCGACGCGCTGCTCAGCGGCCGGTCCCGCTTCGCCGACCTGCCCGACGTGCTGGACCGGCTCGCCTCGGGCCGGCTCCCCGCGCTCTGCCACCTCATCACCTACGACGAGGAGTGATCTCGTGTTCAGCGTCACCGTCCGGGACCACATGATGGTCGCCCACAGCTTCCGCGGCGAGGTGTTCGGCCCGGCCCAGCGGCTGCACGGCGCGACCTTCGTCGTCGACGCCACCTTCCGCCGGCCGGAGCTGGACGCCGACGGGATCGTGGTCGACATCGGCCTGGCCACCGAGCAGCTCAAGGCCGTGCTCGGCGCGCTCACCTACCGCAACCTCGACGACGAGCCGGACTTCGCCGGCGTGAACACCACCACCGAGGTGCTGGCCCGGACGGTGGCCGACCGGCTGGCCGAGGCGGTGCACGCCGGGCGGCTCGGCGAGGGGGCGCGCGGCCTGGCCGGGATCACCGTCACCCTGCACGAGTCGCACGTGGCCTGGGCGAGCTACGAGCGGTCGCTGTGACCGGATGACCGTCGTGCACGTGGTGCTGCCGGGCGACATCGACGACCCGGCGAGCCCCAGCGGCGGCAACGGGTACGACCGGCGGGCCTGTCACGGGCTGGCCGCGCTGGGCTGGACGGTGCGGGAACACCCGGTGCCGGGCGGCTGGCCGCACCCGGGGCCGGCGGAGCGGGCCGCGCTGGCCGGGGTGCTGGCCGCGCTGCCCGACGGCGCGGCCGTGCTGCTCGACGGGTTGGTCGCCTCGACCGTGCCGGAGGTGCTGGCCCCGCACGCCCGGCGGCTGCGCCTCGTGGTGCTGGTGCACCTGCCGCTGGAGGACGACGTCGAGGGCCGGGCGCTGGCCGCCGCTCCGGCCGTGGTCACCACCAGCGCGTGGACCCGCCGCCGGCTGCTCGACCGCTACCCGCTCGCCGCCGACCGGGTGACGGTCGCGCCGCCCGGGGTGGACCCGGCGCCGGTCGCTTCCGGCTCGCCGGCGGGCGACCGGCTGCTCTGCGTCGCGGCGGTCACCCCGCTCAAGGGGCACGACGTGCTCGCTGCCGCCCTGCACCGGGTCGCCGACCTGCCGTGGTCCTGCGAGTGGGTCGGCCCGCTCACCCGCGACCCGGACTTCGTGGCGCGGCTGCGCCGGCAGCTCGCCGGCACCGGCCTCGCCGGCCGGGTCCGGCTGGCCGGCCCGTGCACCGGCGCCGACCTGGCCGCCGCGTACGCCGCCGCCGATCTGCTGGTGCTGCCGTCCCGCCGGGAGACCTACGGGATGGTGGTCACCGAGGCGCTCGCGCGGGGCGTACCGGTGCTGGCCAGCGACACCGGCGGCCTGCCCGGGACGCTCGGGCGCGCCCCGGACGGCGAGCGGCCCGGCCTGCTGGTGCCCCCGGCCGACCCGGCCGCGCTGGCCGGCGCGCTGCGCCGCTGGCTCACCGAACCGGACCTGCGGGACCGGCTGCGCCGCGCCGCCCGGCGGCGGCGGGACACCCTCACCGGCTGGTCGGTCACCGCGGACCGGCTGGCGGCAGCCCTCAAGGAGGCCACGGCGGCATGACCACCTCACTGCTACCCCCCGACTTCGCGGACTGGCTGCGGCTGCGCGAGCCCGCCGACGCGGCCGCCCGCTCCACCGACCTGCTCGACGCGATCCGCCACCGGCTCCCCGCCGGCCGCCCGCTGGTCGTGCACGACCTGGGCAGCGGCACCGGGTCGATGGCCCGCTGGCTCGCCCCGCGGCTGCCCGGCCCGCAGTGCTGGGTGCTGCACGAGCGGGACGCCGACCTGCTGGCGCTGGCCGCCGCCGGGGAGGTCATGTCCGCCGACGGCAGCCCGGTGACCGTGCTGACCCGGGGCTCCGACATCACCCGGCTGGTCGCCGCCGACCTGGCCGACGCCGACCTGGTCACCGCCTCGGCGCTGCTGGACATGCTCACCGCCGAGGAGGTCGAGCGGGTGGTGGCGGCGTGCGTGGGCCGTCCCACCCTGTTCGCGATCACCGTGCTGGGCCGGGCGCGGTTCACCCCCGCCGACCCGCTCGACGTCGAGTTCGAGGCCGCGTTCAACGCCCACCAGCGGCGAACGGTCGACGGTCGCGCCCTGCTCGGGCCGGACGCCGTGGACGCCACCGTGGCGGCCTTCCGCCGCCGGGGTGTGGCGGTGCGCGTCCGGTCCAGCCCGTGGCGCCTCGGCCCGGAGCAGGCCGCGCTGACCACGGAGTGGCTGATCGGCTGGCTCGACGCGGCCGTCGAGGAGCGGCCGGAGCTGGGCGGCGTGGCCGGGGCGTACCGGGAGCGGCGGCTCGCCGAGGCGGCGGACGGCCGGCTGCGGGTGGTGCTGCACCACGCCGACCTGCTCGCCGGGTGAACCGTAGCGGCCGGCGGCGCGTGACAACGGGTGGACCGAGGGAGGACCGCTCTTGTCACACGCCGCCGTCGCCGGGCCCGTCCCGGCCGCCGCGCCCGCGCCGGCCCGGTCGGTCCGGGCCTGGGCCCGCCCGCTCTGGGCCTGGGCTCGCCCGCTCTGGGCCTGGGCCCGCCCGCTCGCCGGGCTCGCCCTGCTCGCCGCGCTGGTCTGGTCGGTGGGCACCGGCCCGTTCCTGGCCGGGCTGCGGCTGATCGACGCGCCGGCGCTCGCCGCCGCGCTGGGCATCGGCGCGGTCACCACGGTCTGCTGCGCCTGGCGCTGGTCGCTGGTGGCTGGCGGGCTGGGCGTACGGCTGCCGCTGCGGGCCGCGGTCGCGCACTGCTACCGGGCGGTCTTCCTCAATTCGACGCTGCCCGGCGGGGTGCTCGGCGACGTGCACCGGGCGGTCCGGCACGGCCGGGACGCCGGGGATGTGGCCCGGGGCGTCCGCGCCGTGGTCTGGGAGCGCGGCGCGGGCCAGGTGGTCCAGCTGGTCATCGCGGTGGCCGTGCTGGCGGTGCTGCCGTCGCCGGTCCGGCCGTACCTGCCGGCGGGGGCCGCCGGGCTGGCCGCCGGGGCGCTGGCGCTGGCGCTGGCCGCCCGGGCGGTGCCCCGCGCCGGGGCGTCCCGCTGGGCCCGGGCGGCGCGCACCGCGGTCGCCGACGTGCGGGCCGGGCTGCTCGCCCGGCGCACCTGGCTGGGCGTGGTGGCGGCCTCGGCCGTGGTGGTCGCCGGTCACCTGGCCACCTTCGTGGTGGCGGCGCGCACCGCGGGCGCCGACGCGCCGCTGTCCCGGCTGCTGCCGCTGACCCTGCTGGCCCTGCTCGCCATGGGACTGCCGACCAACGTGGGCGGGTTCGGGCCGCGCGAGGGGGTGGCCGCCTGGGCGTTCGCCGCGGCCGGCCTCACCGCCGGGCAGGGCGTCGCCACCGGAACCGTCTACGGGGCGCTGGTCCTGGTGGCCAGCCTGCCGGGCGCCGCGGTGCTGCTGATCCGCCGGCGTCCGGCAGCGGAGCCCGGCGACTGTCGGTGATCCCGCCTACGGTGTGGGTGCGAGGTGTGCGTTGCCGGCGCGTCCGGCAGCCCGCGGACGAAGGAGAAGCATGGACGAAACCCTGCCCACCGCGACGGTCCGGACCCAGGTCACGGTTCCTCTGCGGTTTCCGGACGGCTACGTGACCACCGCCCGGGTGCACTCCTTCCACGGCCTGGTCGACGGCCGCGAGCACCTCGCCATCGGGCTCGGTGAGCGGCGGGACGCCGGCACCTCCCCGCCGCTGGTCCGCCCGCACAGCGAGTGCCTGACCGGCGACGTGTTCGGCAGCCAGCGCTGCGACTGTGGCCCGCAACTGCGCGAGGCCGTCGAGCGGATCGCCGACGCCGGCGGCTACCTGCTCTACCTCCGCCAGGAGGGCCGGGGCATCGGCCTCTACGCCAAGCTCGACGCGTACGCCCTCCAGGACGGGGGCCTGGACACCTACGAGGCGAACGTGGCGCTCGGCCGGGGCCCCGACGAGCGCGACTACACGGTGGCCGCGCAGATGCTGGCCGCGCTGGGCGTGACCCGGGTGGCCCTGCTCAGCAACAACCCGGACAAGGCCGCCCAGCTGGAGCGGCTGGGCGTCACGGTGGTCGACCGGGTGCTCACCGGCGTGCACCTGTCCCCGGCCAACGCGGGCTACCTGGCGGCCAAGGTGACCCGCGCCGACCATGCCCTCGACCTGCCCTTCGTGCCGTGACCGGCCGGCCCTACGTGCTGCTCAGCTGTGCGATGTCGATCGACGGCTACATCGACGACGCCACCGCCGAGCGCCTGCTGCTCTCCAACGACGCCGACCTGGACCGGATCGACGCGGTCCGGGCCGCCGTTGACGCGATCATGGTGGGCGCCGCCACGGTCCGCCGCGACGACCCACGGCTGCTGGTGCGCAGCGAGCGGCGGCGGGCCGAGCGGGTGGCCCGGGGCCTGCCCCCGTCCCCGGTGAAGGTGACCGTCACGGCCAGCGGCGACCTCGACCCGACGGCCCGGTTCTTCACCATGGGCGACGGGGCGAAGCTGGTCTACTGCGCGAGCGGCGTGGTGGAGAAGACCCGGGAGCAGGTGGGCGCGGTGGCCACCGTGGTCGACGCGGGCGACCCGGTGACCCCAGGCGCGGTCCTCGCCGACCTGTCCGGGCGCGGCGTCGGCCGGCTGATGGTGGAGGGCGGCGGCACGGTGCACTGCCAGTTCCTCACCGCCGGTGTCGCCGACGAGCTGCACCTGGTGGTCGCGCCGTTCTTCGTGGGCGACCGCCGGGCGCCCCGGTTCGTCGGGGACGGCCGCTTCCCGTGGCACCCGGGCCGCCGCGCCCGGGTCGTCGAGGTACGCCAGATCGGCGACGTGGTGCTCACCCGCTACGCCCTCTCCGACCGCTGCGACGTGTAGCAGCCCGCCGGGGCGTCGCGCCCTCAACGTTCGCGGTCGGACGGGCTGCCGGCCGGTCAGGAGGCCGCTGTCGGCAGGCCGAGCGCCTCATCGACCCGGTCGAGCACGGCCCCGCCGTCCTCGCCCACCCCGCGCAGCAGGTCGATCGCGGTGGCTCGGATCTGCCCGACGATCATGACCACGGGCAGCGGCGGGTCGGACTCCAGCAGCTCGGCGCCGATCCGGACCGCGGCCAGGGCGGCCTCGTCGGCCCGGGTGGCGTGCCGGTCGGCGTCCTCGCCGGTCAGGTCGGTGGTCAGGGCCGCGCCGGCGGCGCGTACCGCCTCGGCGAGGGAGCGGATCGCCGCGCCCAGCTCGGGTGGGGTGGCGGTGTGCAGCCGGGCCAGGGTGGCCCCGTTGCGGGCCAGCACCCGGATGTTGCGAGCCGCGTAGTCGAGCTGCCGGGCGGTGGCCTCGACCTGTTCGAGCTGGCCGAGGTGCCGGCGGCGGCGGACCCGCAGCCGCAGCGTCTCGGCGCACGCCCGCACCGCGGACCGCAGGCGTTCCACGCAGCCGTCCACCTCCCGGGCCCGGTCCAGCGCCGCCTGGGCGGCCTCGGCGTCGCAGCGGTCCAGCGCGGCGTTCACCCGGTCGAGCAGGTCGGCGAGGTCGGCGTACGTCCGGCGGGCCTCGGCGACCAGCGGGGCCAGCGGGTCCCGGGCCGCCACGAGCTGGCTCGCGGCGAGAGCGACCGCCCCGCCGATCAGCGCGTCGACGAACCGGAACGGGGTGAACTCACCCTTCGGCGCGGCGACCACCACCAGGTAGAGCGCGGAGACCGTGGTCTGGATGACCAGGGTGCTGCTCGCTCCGGCCGCCACCGTGCCGCCGAGCGTGAGCAGCAGGACGAGGAGCATGGTCGCCGTGCCGGGGCCGAGGGCGTGCACCACCAGGTCCGCGACGAGCACGCCGCCGGCCACGCCGAGCACCAGCTCGATGGTCTGCCGTACGCGCTGGCCCCGCGACTCACCGAGCACCATCAGCGCCGCGCTCGGCGCGAAGAACGGATCCGGATGGCCGATCAGCCGCGCGGCGATCAGCCAGGCCACGGTCGCGGCGAGCGCGGCCTCCACCACCGGCACCCACGCCTGTCGCAGCCGCCTCACGGCGGCCTTCCACCACTTGCGCACCGGCGCCGTCCTCCCCCTCACGGACCGGCGCACCCACGGAGTCTCCGTTCCGGCCGGAGGGGCTCCTACCCACGAAGTTGATCGTCGTAACCGGACCGTCCACGCCGACCTCGGCTTGCCGGCTGCCGCTACGGTCAGCCGCATGTCGCTGCACCACAACGGGGTTGTGCGGACCTATCCCGCGGTCCCGCTCGCCTTCCTGCTGCCGTGCGCGGCGATGGCGGTGCTGGGGCCCTTCATGGACCCGCAGCCCGACCCGCCGGCGCCGGTCGGCGTGCTGGCCCCGGCGCAGGTCCTGGAGGTCCAACGGGACGGGGCGGGGCGGGCGAGCGGCGTGCTGCTGCGGGTGGACTCGCCCGACGGGCCGGTGATCTGCGGCATCCCGAGAGCGTCGTTCGCCGACGGCCGGCTGCCCGACCGGCACGAGCGGATCACCGTCGACTACACGCCGACCGACTGCGTGCCGCCGCCGCCCGTCCCCGACCGGATGCCGCCCTGGGCGGTGAGCGCCCTGGGCGCCGCCGGCCTGGCGGTGGCGATCTCCTGGCTGTGGGCCGGTTCGGACCGGGCCGCCCGGCCGCGCTACCGGAGGACGGGGGAGCGCGGCCGGGCGGCAGGAGTCAGAGCACCTGGGACAGGAAGCGCCGCAGCCGCGGGTGCTCCGGCGCCTCGAAGACGGCAGCGGGCGGGCCGGCCTCCAGCACGACGCCGGCGTCCATGAAGGCCACCGTGTCGGCCACCTCGCGGGCGAAGCCCATCTCGTGGGTGACCACCACCATCGTCATGCCGGCGGACGCGAGGTCGGCCATGACCGCGAGCACCCCCTTGACCAGTTCCGGGTCGAGCGCCGAGGTGGCCTCGTCGAAGAGCATCACCTGCGGCCGCAGGGCGAGCGCGCGGGCGATGGCCACCCGCTGCTGCTGGCCGCCGGAGAGCTGCGCCGGCCGGACGTCGGCCTTGTGGGCCAGCCCGACCAGGTCGAGCTGTGCGCGGGCGGCCTGCACGGCCTCGTCCTCGGGGAGCTTCTTGAGCTTGCGCAGCGCGAGGGTGAGGTTGCGCAGCACGGACATGTGCGGGAACAGGTTGAACTGCTGGAACACCATGCCGATCCGCTGGCGCAGCGCGTCCGGGTCGTCGCCCAGCACGCTGCGCCCGTCCAGCAGCACGTCACCGCGGTCCGGCTCGATGAGCCGGTTGATCGTCCGCAGCAGGGTGGACTTGCCGGAGCCGGACGGGCCGATCACGCAGGCGGTCCCCCCACGGGCCACCTCCAGGTCGGCGCCACGCAGCACCTGGTGCCGCCCGAAGGCCAGGTGCACGTCCCGCACGGCCAGGCTGACCGAGGTGGCGGTGGCGGTGGCGGTGCTCATCGCGGGTCCTTTCCGGTCGGTGCCGGCGCGCCGGCGGGGTCCAGTTCGACGTCGAGGTCGGGCGCGGCCACCGCCCGGCCCTGCCGCAGCCGCCGGTCGATCCAGTTGACCGCGTGGGTCAGCGGCACGGTCAGCAGCAGGTAGAACAGGCCGGCCAGCAGCAGCGCGGACTCGTTGCCGGTGGTGGCCGCGTAGTCCTGGCCGATCCGGAACAGCTCCCGCTGGCTGGCCACCAGGCCGAGGAAGTAGACCAGGCTGGAGTCCTTGATCAGCGCGATGAGCTGGTTGACCCAGGCCGGCAGCACCCGGCGTACCCCCTGGGGGACGATGACCAGGCGCATGGCCTCGCCCCAGGAGAAGCCGAGCGCCCGGGCCCCCTCCAACTGGGCGGCCTCCACGCTCTGGATGCCGGCCCGGAAGATCTCGCCGATGTAGGCGGCGGCGATCAGCGACAGCGCCAGCACGCCCAGGGGATAGGGGTTCGGGCCCCACACCTGCATGCCCAGCGGCGCCAGGCCGACGCCGATGAGCAGGATGGTCGCCGCCGCCGGCAGGCCGCGGAACACGTCGGTGTAGACCCGGGCCGGCCACCGCAACCATCGCGTACGCGAGATGCCCGCGACGGCCAGCAGCATGCCCAGGACCGAGCCGAGCAGGGCGGCGGAGACCGCCAGGATCAGCGTGTTGGGCAGCCCGACGGTCAGCATCTCGGGCAGCGCCTCGCGCATGGAGTCCCAGTCGAAGAAGGTCTCCCACAGGGTGCTCAGTGGATCCATGTCTCCGTCCGCCCCGCTCGTCTCAGTCTTTCCGGGTCAGGAAGCCGCCGACGCCGACGGCACGGCGACCGTGCCGCTGCCCGGCTTGAAGTCGGCCGGGATCGGCCGGCCCGGGTAGTACTGCGCCTGGAGCTTGCTCCAGGTGCCGTCGGCGATCACCTCGTCGAGGCCCTTGTTCAGCGCCTCGCGCAGCTTGTCGCCGCCCTTGGCGAACGCGTACGCGGTCGGGGCCGGGCTGAGCTGCTTCGCGGCCACCGTGATCTTGCCGTTGCTGTCCGCGGCGGACTTGTCGCCGATCTCGGCCGGGGCGATCCAGGCGTCGGCCGTGCCGGCCTTGAGCTGGTTGACCGCGCCGTTGTAGTCGGGCACCCGCACCGGGTTCAGGTTTTCCCGGGTGGCGTAGTCGTCCTGCACGGTGCCCTGCACGACCACCACCCGCTTGCCGGCGAGCTGGTCGAACCCGGTGATCGGGGAGCCGGCCGGCACGTCCAGTCCGAAGTAGCCGAAGTCGTAGCCGTTGCCGAAGTCGACGGTCTTCTTCCGGGCCTCGGTGATGGTGATGGAGGAGCTGCCCACGTCGAACTTGTGGTTGTTCACCTGGGACAGCAGGGCGGAGAAGTCGGTGCCGACGAACTCCACCTTGAGGCCGACCTTCGCGGCGACCGCGGTGAGCAGGTCGTTGTCGAAGCCGGTGAACTTGCCGTCCTTCAGGTACACGTTCGGCGGGGCGTCGGTGAGCGTGCCGGCCCGCAGCACGCCGGCCTGGAGCAGGCCGTACGGGTTGGCGGCGTCGCTGGTGGCGCCGTCGTCGCCGCAGGCGGTGAGGGCGGTGGCGGCGAGCACGGCGGCGGCGCCGAGCGCGGCGGCGCGGGTCAGGGCGGAACGGAATCGCACAGGTGTCTCCAGGGTCCGGGGCGGCGTGGGCGCACGCCGCCGACGGCGCGCCCGGGGCGGGCGAGCCGGAAGGGATGGTGCGGAAGGTGGGGGAGTGGCGCTCAGCGCGCGTCGGCGCGGCGACAGGCGTCGCTGCACACCCGCATCAGGTCGACGTGCCGCCGCTTGACCAGCGCGAAACGCGCCGGGTAGGCGATGCCGTCGGCGAGCGGGGTGCGGGGCTGAGCAGACATGGTTCCCTCTGGTCGGTGATGACCTGGGTACCAGGCCACGCTTGCACCGGCGGCTGCCGGTGCCTGGTCCTCACCCGGGGCACCCCACCGCGGAGGAGGGTTGCCGGCCAGCGAGCCGGGGCTTGACGCTGGCGCTCATGACCTGCCGAGAAGGCTAGCAGCAGCGCCGCCCCGGGCGTCCAGCCGTTATGACCACCCTCACGCCCGCGCCTTACCGGCGGGCCGGCATGACCGGGGCGTCCCGGCCGGTGCCGTGCCGCGACGGCGCCTTCCGCTGCTCGTGGTAGTCCTGCTCGACGTTCACCGTCCAGACGTCGTGGCCGGCGCCGTGGGCGATGTTCTCGGCGGCCAGCATGGCGGTGAGCATCGAGTGGTCCGCGTTGTTGTAGCGGTGCATCCCGTTGCGCCCCACCGGGTGCACGTTCGGCACCTCCCGGGCCAGCCAGTCCCGGATCACGTCCACGTTGTGCTGGTAGCGCTCGTCGTAGACCGGGTACGCCTTGGGCATCCGGACCACGTAGCCGGCCTCCACGCAGCCGGGCCGGACCAGGCCCAGCCGCTCCAGCTCGGTGGTGGCGAAGGCGACCAGGTCCGCGTCCGGTGTCCGCCACATCTCGTCGTCCTCGAACACGAAGTACTCCAGCCCCAGGCAGGTCCGCCCGTCCTTGACCAGGTACGGGGACCAGGAGCCGAAGTTCTGGATCCGGCCCACCCGGGCGGCCGGGTCGTGCACGTAGATCCAGTTGTCCGGGAAGGAGAACTCCTCCGGCACCACCAGGGCGACGGTCAGGAAGTCCCGGTACCGCAGGTCGTCGGCGGCGGCCCGCACCTCCGCCGGGGCCTCCGGTCGCATGGCCCGCACCAGCGCCGAGATCGGCATCGAGGAGATCACGTGGTCGGCCGGCTCGGTGCGCTCGCCCCGGGCGTCGACCATCGTGACGGCGGTGGCCCGCCGCTGCGCCGGGTCCCGGTGCACCTCGGTCACCCAGGTGTTGGTGCGGACCGTGCCGCCCCGCTTCTCCACCTCTTCGGTGCAGCGCTCCCACATCATCCCGGGGCCGTGCTTCGGGTACTGGAACTCCTCGATCAGGCTGGTCACGTCCTTGCGGTTGCGCCGGGGCAGCAGCGCGTTGAGCACCGCCGTGGAGAGCGAGAGGTTCTTGATCCGCTGGGCGGCCCAGTCGGCCTGCAACTGGTCGGCCGGCATCCCCCAGACCTTCTCCGTGTACGTCTTGAAGAAGATCGAGTAGAGCCGCCAGCCGAACCGGGCGGACACCCACCCCTCGAAGTGCGACTGGTCCTTCGGCGGGCGCAGCCGGGCCCGCCCGTACGACCCGACGCAGCGCAGCGCCTCCAGCACGCCCAGGTTGCGCAGCGCGTTGCCGGCGTTGAGCGGGTAATCGTAGAGCGCCCCGCGGTAGTAGATCCGGCTCATCCGCGGCCGGAGCAGGAAGTCCTCGTCCGGCAGGATCTCGTGCCAGAAGTCCTCCACCCGCGAGACCTTGGTGAAGAACCGGTGCCCGCCGATGTCGAACCGCCAGCCGTCCCGCTCCACCGTGCGGCTGATCCCGCCCACCACGTCGTCGGCCTCGTAGACCCGGACCGGCTCGCCGTGTCGCAGCAGCTCGTACGCGGCGGTCAGCCCCGCGGGGCCCGCCCCGATGATCACGGTCCCGTTGCCGTCACCCATGCCGTCCGCGCCCCCCGCCGCCAGCCTGCCGATGCGGCAGCGCCCTTACCCGTCCTGCCCGCCGACTCACCTGCGGCCGCCGATT
>NZ_JBSSLX010000171.1:0-12613 GCF_053890995.1 Micromonospora sp. I033
TTGACCAAGAGGTTTGCGCCGTGAACCGGGCCTTCCGGCGACGCAAACCTCTTGATCGACAGCGTGGGAGTGGGTGGGTCAGCGGAGGGCGGCGCGGCGTTCGGCGTCGGACTTCATGCGGGCGGCGCGGTCCAGGTCGGCCTGCTGGACGGCGGCGACCGAGCCGAAGATGCTGACCGCCTCGTAGTAGGTCCAGGCCAGGCTGTAACAGGCGGGCCGGACCACGACGTTGTAGGTGGCGCAGACCCGCTTCAGGTCCGCGTAGAAGGCGCTGTCGAGCCGGGACTTGTTGGCCGAGAACAGGCCCATCGCCTTGTAGTTGCGGTAGCCGAAGTCGTGCCGGTAGCAGGAGAGGCTGAAGTTGAACCCGAGCGGGTTGTCCGGGCTGGACGAGCAGTAGTCGGTCGACCAGTCGAAGGCGTACTCGGTCCAGGCGGACTTGTTCAGCCGGGCGGAGTTCCAGGCGCTGTAGCTGGTGGCGCTGGTCTGGGTCCAGCTGGAGAGCACGGCGAGCTTCTGCTCGCGGCTCACCGCGGCCGCGGCGGGGGTGGCCACGCCGATGGCGGTGAGCAGGGCGATCGTGCCGGCGGCGAGCAGGGTGGCGAGACGTCGGGACACGGGTACCTCCCCGGGGGTGTGGGTCAGATGTCGACGATTTTCGATCAACTTCGGAACCGGGGGCGATGCCTCGGGCGACGTGTTGGTGACATGCGTCGAAACAGACGAATGCCTTGCGCGTCGGCCCGCCGGCCATATACTCGTCTACGAGTAATCGCACGCGAGGAGGATGACGGTGGCGAAGCGACGCCCGGTCCGCAACCTGCTGGCCCTCGCCGTGCTCGCGGCGCTTGCCGAGCGGCCCCGCCACCCCTACGAGATCGCCGCCGTGCTGCGCGAGCGCGGCAAGGACCAGGACATGCCGATCAAGTGGGGCTCGCTCTACACCGTGGTGGCGAACCTGGAGCGGCACGGCCTGCTGGCGGCGGTGGAGAGCGGCCGGCAGGGCCGGCGCCCGGAGCGCACCGTCTACCGGATCACCGACGCCGGGCGCGCGGAGCTCGTCGACTGGACCCGGGAGCTGGTCGCCGTCCCGGAGCGGGAGCAGCCCCGGTTCGAGGCCGGCCTGTCGGTGCTCGGCGTTCTCGGGCCCGACGAGGCGATCGAGCTGCTGCGGCAGCGCCTCGACCGGCTGGAGGGCCAGCTCGCCGCGCAGCGGGCGGCGCTGGCCGGGCACGCCCGAGAGGTGCCCCGGATCTTCCTCATCGAGGGCGAGTACGACCTGGCCCTCCGGGAGGCCGAGGCGACCTGGGTGCGCGGCCTGCTCGACGAGCTGACCACCGGCGCGCTGCCGGGGCTGGCCGAGTGGCGGGCCTGGCACGAGACCGGCGCGGTGCCGTCCGAGTGGGCGGACCTGGCGGAGAGGGGGAGCGAGCCGCACTGACAGTGGACCCCGGCGGGGTGCGGGAACACCACCGCCGGGGCCCTGACCTGCGAACCGAGACCGCGGGAACGGCAACCCGGCCGCAAGGTGGCAACCGCAACGATAACCGGGCTCCCGTCCCCGGGTCGGTTCGTGCCCGCACGACCCGAGACCGGAGGAAGAGATGAGCACGAAGGACCTGCGCGCACCGAAGCGCAAGCTGCTGCCCGAGATGGAGGGAAGAACCGCCCGCTGGTACGCCCGCAACCGCGGCTCCGCCGCACAACTGGCCGAGTACCGGCGGCAGGCCGCCCGGCTGGCCGAGGGGCTGCCCGCCGGGGCGGCGGTGCTGGAGGTGGCGCCCGGCCCGGGCTACCTGGCGATCGAGCTGGCCCGGCTGGGGGCGTACCGGATCACCGGGCTGGACGTCAGCCGGACGTTCGTGGAGCTGGCGGGGGAGTCCGCCCGGCGCGCCGGCGTCGAGGTGACCTTCCGCCAGGGTGACGTGCACGAGCTGCCCTTCCCGGCGGACTCGTTCGACCTGGTCGTCTGCCAGGCGGCGTTCAAGAACTTCGTCCGGCCGGTCCGGGCGCTGGACGAGCTGCACCGGGTGCTCCGGCCGGGCGGCCGGGCGGTGATCCACGACCTGCGGGCGGACGCCTCGGCCGCCGACATCGAGCGGGAGGTGGCCCGGATGGGGCTGCGCGGGCTGGACGCCTTCTGGACCCGGTCGGCGCTGCGGATGCTGCGCCGGCGGGCGGTCACCGCCGACGCCTTCACCCGGCTCGCCACGGCGAGTGCCTTCGGCGGCGCCGAGGTGGACCGGGACGGGCTGATCGGGCTGGAGGTGCGGCTGCACAGGGCCGGCTGAACGCGGCGACGCCCGGGACCCGTGAGCGGGCCCCGGGCGTCACCGGTCGGATCAGCGCACGAAGCGCGGCGGGCTGGCCGGGCCCTCGTTCCAGACCCGGTCCAGGGCGGTCACGTAGTAGGTGTGCGCCCCGGCCGGCGCGGACGTGTCCACCCAGGACTGCACGTCGGCGTCGGTGCCCCGGACGGTGGCGACCAAATGGGACGCGTCGGCGAAGTCACAGCGGTCGGCCAGGCCGACGCCGTCGAACCGGTAGATCGCGTACGCGGCGGCCTCGCCGAACGGGCCCTCGCCGTCGGCCGGCTGCCGCCAGCTCAGCCGCACCCCGTCGTCCTGCCGCTGGGCGCCGGTGACCACCGGCATGAGCAGCGGCTTGGCCGGCAGCTGCGACATGGTCGGCACCAGCGCCGGGCGGGAGTAGTGCTCGGCGGCGTAGATGTCGGTGGCGCCGAGCCGGTTGGCCCGCACCTGCACCGCGGAGAAGTGCACGTTGCCGAGCACCTCCGGGTACGACCGGTTGAGCGTCAGGTGGTTCGACAGCTCGCGCGGGTTCATCCAGAACGAGCCGTACACCGGGTCACCGCTCTTGTAGTCGGCCTGACCGATGTAGAGCTGGACGTTGGTGCCCCGCACGGTCTCCGCCCACCACGGCACCAGCCGGGCGTAGTCGGCGGCCGGGTACTGGCCGATGTACCAGTAGAGCTGCGGCACCACGTAGTCGATCCACTCCTCCTTGACCCACTTGCGGGTGTCGGCGGAGATGATGTCGTACGACTGCGAGCCGGTGGTGTCCGAGCCGAGCGGGTCGGCCGACTTGTTGCGCCAGATGCCGAACGGGCTGACCCCGAACTTCACCCACGGCTTGACCGCCTTGATCTTGGCGTTCATTTCCTGGATCAGCAGGTTGATGTTGTCCCGCCGCCAGTCCGCCTTGTCGGTGAAGCCGCGGTTGTACTGCGCGAAGGTGGCGTCGTCCGGGTACTGGTGCGTGCCGCTCGGGTACGGGTAGAAGTAGTCGTCGAAGTGCACGCCGTCGATGTCGTACCGGCTGACCGCGTCCATCATCGCGGTCTGGACGAACTCGCGGACCTCGGGGATGCCGGGGTTGTAGTAGAGCCGGCTGCCGGCGACCCCGGCCGGCGGGTAGGCGAACACCCAGTCCGGGTGCTGCCGCACCGGGTGGTTCGGGGCCAGCTTCGAGATGTCCGCGCCGGCGCCGCCCGGAGCCGGCATGGAGACCCGGTACGGGTTGAACCAGGCGTGGAACTCCAGGTTCCGCTTGTGCGACTCCTCGACGAGGAAGGCCAGCGGGTCCCAGCCCGGGTCCTGGCCGCGGACCCCGGTCAGGTACTCCGACCACGGCTCGACCGGCGAGGGCCAGAACGCGTCCGCGGTCGGGCGGACCTGGACGACGACGGCGTTGTGGTTGAGCCGCTGGGCCAGGTCCAGCCAGTCCAGGTACTCCGCCTTCTGCTTGGCGATCTGGTCGGGCGCGGTCCAGGACGCCTTGGTGGGCCAGTCGATGTTCGTCACCGAGGCGATCCACATGGCCCGGAACTGCCGCTTCGGGGTGGCCGGGTCGGTGACGCAGGTGGTCGCGGTGGAATCGGTCGCCGTGTCGCTCTCCGCGGCGCTCGCGGGGGTGCCGGCGACAAGCGCGCCGAGCAGCGCCACGGCCAGCCCGGCGGCTCTGAGCCGAGTTGCCTTCATGCGGTGCGGTCCCTTCATTGGGCTCCCGGGGACGGGTGACGACGGACGGGCGGCGCGTCCGGCAAGATTCGCCGCAAAGAATCAGTCGTCGGTAGGAAACTTTCACCAAACCGGGAGCTGCGCAAGACTTCCGGGCGGATCGATGCCCAGGTGGGGCCGAATGTCCGAGGGTGGGCCGGCGCACCGCCCGATTCGTGACCTTTGCGACACCGCCGCGCCTGGATTGGGAACGGGGTGGCCTGGGTAGCTTGCCCGGTCACGGACCGCCACCGTGGTGGTCACACGGTGGGAGGTGATCATGTCCGTCCTGCGGACGAAACCGATCCGGGACGTGCTCGCCCAGGGTGAGGCCGACGGTGAGGACGGCCGCCCCGGACTGCGTCGCCGGCTCGGCGCGGTCGACCTGATGGGCTTCGGGATCGGCATCGTGATCGGCACCGGCATCTTCACGCTCACCGGCATCGAGGCGAAGAACCACGCCGGCCCGGGCGTGGTGATCTCGTTCGCCATCGCCGGCGTGGTCGCGCTGCTCGCCGCGCTCTGCTACGCCGAACTGGCGTCCAGCGTGCCGACCGCCGGCAGCGCCTACACCTACGCGTACGCGACGATGGGCGAGATCGTCGCCTGGATCATCGGCTGGGACCTGCTGCTGGAGTTCGCCCTCGGCTCGGCGGTGGTGGCCCGGGGCTGGTCCGGCTACCTGGCCTCGTTGTTCAACCTGCCCAGCGCCTGGTTCGCCGAGGAGGGCAGCGTGGTCAACCTCGGCGCCATCGCGATCGTGCTGATCCTCGGCGCCGTCGGCATCGTCGGCATCCGGGAGTCCGCCCGGGTGACCAACCTGCTGGTCCTGGTCAAGGTCGCCATCTGCGTCTTCATCGTGGTCGCCGGGCTGTTCTTCGTGAAGGCCGCCAACCTCAGCCCGTTCATCCCGTCGACCGAGCCGGCCGGCGCGGGCGAGGACGGCATCCGGCAGCCGGTCACCCAGGCCGTCTTCGGGCTGGAACCGTCCGTCTTCGGCTTCGCCGGGGTGCTCACCGCCGCGGCGGTGGTGTTCTTCGCGTACACCGGTTTCGAGGCCGTGGCGAACCTCGGCGAGGAGACCCGGAAGCCCCGCCGCGACCTGCCGCTGGGCCTGCTGGGCACGCTGGGCATCTCCACGGTGCTGTACATCGGCGTCTCGCTGGTGGTGGTCGGCATGGTGCGCTACACCGACATCGACGAGGGCGCTCCCATCGCCTCGGCCTTCGAGGCGGTCGGCGCCGGCTGGGCCGCCGTCCTGGTCTCCATCGCCGCCGTCGCCGGCCTGACCAGCGTGATCCTGGTCGACCTGGTGGCCATGGGCCGGATCGGCTTCGCCATCGCCCGGGACGGGCTGATCCCGCCGTCGATCGCCAAGGTGCACCCGCGCTGGGGCACCCCGTACCGGATCTCGGCGATCATGACGGTCGGTGTGGCCCTGCTCGCCGGCTTCCTGCCGCTCTCCGCGCTGGCCGACCTGGTCAGCATCGGCGCGCTCTGCGCGTTCGTGCTGGTCTCGGTCGCGGTGCCGATCCTGCGCCGGCGGCGTCCGGAGCTGGAGCGGCCGTTCAAGGTGCCGTTCTCGCCGGTGCTGCCGATCGTGTCCGCGCTGGCCTGCCTCTACCTGATGCTGAACCTGTCGGTGGAGACCTGGATCCGGTTCCTCGCCTGGATGCTGCTCGGCGCGCTCATCTACTTCGGCTACGGCCACCGGAAGAACCGCCTCGCCCGGCGCGAGCAGCGGACGAGCCCGGAGCCCGCCGTGCCGAGCTGACCGACGGCCGACCGACGACATCGCGGTATCCCGGCACCGGGGATACCGCGATGTCGCGTCTGTGGCTCAGGGGCGCGGCTGGGGACCCGCCGTCGGACCCTTGACCACCGGCCGGCCGTTCTCCCAGACCACCTCGTCGAGCCAGACCTGGCGGCCCGGGTCGGTGCTGCCCTCCTGCCCCGGCGGCCAGGCGTGGTAGAGCAGCCAGGTGCGGCCGTCCTGTTCCACCATGGAGGCGTGGCCCGGCCCGCTGGCGACCGCGTTGGACCTCAGGATCGGGTTCTCCGCCGCCTTCACGCACGGCCCGGTCGGGCTCTCGCAGACCGCGTAGCCCTCGGCGTAGCCGGCCTGGTCGTAGGCGTTGGCGGCGAAGAAGAGCAGCAGCTTCCCGTC
Organism: Micromonospora sp. I033; assembly: GCF_053890995.1. NCBI lineage: Bacteria > Bacillati > Actinomycetota > Actinomycetes > Micromonosporales > Micromonosporaceae > Micromonospora > Micromonospora sp. I033. Next base: position 6,187 of record NZ_JBSSLX010000171.1, read on the forward strand.
GTGCCGGTGGAAGAACGGCCCCTCGACGAGCGTGCCCTCCCAGGGCTCGGTCTGCCTGAGCAGCTTCGTCGGACTGCCGACCAGCCGCAGGCCGTCCGGCGAGAGCCGCTGCGACCAGAGCCAGGTGTCCACCCCGATGGCGTTGCCGTCGTTCTTCCAGAGCAGCCACAGGCTGCCGTCCGTGTCCCGGTACGGGCTGGCGTCGATGGAGCCGCCCAGCTCCGCCTGGCAGACCAGCGGCCCGGCCGCGTCGTCCCGGTACGGCCCGAGCGGGGTGGTCGCCACCGCCCGGCCGACGCACTGCCGGCCGGAGGCCCGGTCGGCCACCGTGTAGTAGAGGACGAACCGGTCCGTTGCGAGCTGGACGGCCTCCGGCGCCCAGGTCTTCCCGGCGTCGGCCCAGGCCGGCAGGTCGGGCAGCGCGTCACCGGCCGGGGTCCAGTCGACCAGGTCGGGCGAGGTGAGCACCGGGACGTTCCGGCCGCCCGCGTTGGTGTGGAACAGGTACCAGGTCTCGCCGACCCGGATCGCCTGCGGGTCGGGGGCGTCGCTGCGGACGACCGGGTTGGTGAACACGCGCGCGTCCTCCGGCGTACTCGATGGGCTTTCTCCGCTGCCGCAACCGGCGACGAGCAGCGCGGCGGTCAGGGCCGCCGCGCCGCGTCGCCGGATCCGCCGGTCGATCATCCCTTCAGGCCGCTGCGGGACACGCCCTGGATGATGTGCCGCTGGGCGAGCACGAACAGGATCAGCACCGGCAGGCTGGCCAGCACCGCCCCCGCCATGATCACCGGATAGTCGGTCACGTAGGCGCCCTGGAGCAGACCCAGGCCGGCCGGCAGGGTCAGCCGCTCCGGGCTGAACAGCACGTAGACCGGCCACAGGAAGTCGTTCCAGTTGGTCAGGAACGACAGCACCGCCAGGGTGGCCAGCGCCGGCTTCGACAGCGGCAGGAGCACCCGGGTGAAGACCTGCCAGTGGTTCGCCCCGTCCAGCACCGCCGCCTCCTCCAGCTCGGCCGGGATGGAGAGGAAGAACTGGCGCAGGAAGAAGACACCGAACGCGCTCGCCGCGCCGGGCACCACCACCACCGCCAGGGTGTCGAGCCAGCTCAGCCGGTCGGCGATCACGAAGTTCGGGATGATCAGCGAGGTGGGCGGCAGGAAGAGCGTCCCGACGATCAGCGCGAAGCTCGTCCGCCGGCCCCGGAACCGCAGCCGGGCCAGGGCGTACGCGGCCATCGACGCGGTGACCAGCACGAGCAGCGTGTGCAGGCTGGCGGCGAGCATGCTGTTGACGAACCAGCGCAGCACCGGGTTGGCGGTGTTGCCGAGGATCTGGTCGTAGCCGTAGGTGGAGAACGGGTGCGGCAGCCAGCTCGGCGGGTCCTGCTGCGCGTCGTCGTAGGTCTTCAGCGAGGTCAGGGCCATCCAGACCAGCGGGGTCACGAAGACCGCCGTGATCAGGAGCAGCGCGGCGTAGCGCGCCGCCCGACGCACGTTCGTCATGGCGTCCCCTCAGTCTTCCCGGTAGCGGAACAGCCGGAAGTTGACGATGCTGACCACCGCCAGCAGCAGCGCGAAGAGCACGCTCATCGCGGACGCCTGGCCGACGTCGTAGTTGCGCAGCCCCTCGTCGACGATCCGCCACACCACCGTCCGGGTCTGCTCACCCGGCGCGCCCTGCGTGATCAGGAAGGACTGCCCGAAGACGTTCGCCGAGGCGAGGATCGTCGTGGTGAGCACGAAGAGCAGCACCGGGCGCAGCCCGGGGAGCGTGACGTGGCGGAACCGGTCCCAGGTGCTCGCGCCGTCCACCCGCGCCGCCTCGTACAGCTCCGCCGGGATGTCCTGGAGCCCGGCCAGGTAGATCACCGCGTTGAAGCCGCAGGTCCACCAGACCGTCACGCCGACCAGGGACACCCAGGCCCACGGCACGTCGGTCACCCAGGGGGTGTCCGCGGGCAGCCCGACCGCACCGAGCAGCCGGTTCACCAGACCGAGGTTCGCGTCCAGCAGGAAGCGCCAGAGCAGGCCGATGACCGCGACGCCGAGCACGTACGGGGCGAAGAAGGCGGCCCGGAAGAACGTCCGGCCGGGGAACTTCTGGTTCAGCAGCAGGGCCAGGCCCAGCGGGACCACCACCAGCAGCGGCACCGACAGCACCGTGAAGATCGCGGTCGCCCGGACGCTGGACCACCAGTCCGCGTAGTCGGCCGAGTCGCTGGAGAACAGGTCCCGGTAGTTCTCCAGCCCGATGAACGGCCGGTTCGGCAGCTGGAGGTCCCACTGGTGCAGGCTGATCCAGACCCCGAACAGGATCGGCGCCAGCCCGAAGACCAGGAAGAGAACCAGGTACGGCGCGAGGAAGAGGTAGGGCGTCGTCCGGTGCCCCCGTTCCGTCACGCCCCGGCGGCGGGTCCGGCCCGCCGGGGGCGGCGCGTCACCGCGCGCCGCCCCGACCTCGATCACGTCCGCCACCGCGGATCAGCTCCCGTACTTCTTGCGGTTGTCCTCGAGCTGCTTGTTCGCCTTGGCCACCCCGTCGTCCAGCGCCTGCTTCGGCGACTTCTTGCCGAGCGCCGCCTCGTTGAAGGAGTTGTAGAAGGTGGTCATGACCTCACCGAGACCCGGCGACGCCGGCGGGAAGGCGGCGTACTCCAGCTCGGGGGCGAGCGCGCTGATCTCCGGCAGGGCCTTGAACTCGGCGCCCTCCCGGACCTCCTTGCGGGCCGGGACCTGCCCGCCCTTGGCCCAGTCGAGGGAGTGCTCGCTGAGCCAGTTGATGAAGACCTTGGCGCCGGAGACCTTGTTGTTGTCGGCGCTGCGCTGCTTGACGATCGTGAAGTTGTGCGAGTTCGCCCACGCGGCCTTCTGGGTGCCGATCTGCGGCAGGGGCGCGACGCCCCACTGCAGGCCGGCGCTCTTCTTCAGGTCGTTGATCTGCCAGATGCCGTTCCAGTTGAAGGCGTTCTTGCCGCTCTTGAGCGCCAGGTAGTCGGCGTCCTGGCCGACGTTGGCGGGGGAGAAGCCCTGCTTGATCATGTCGACCAGCCAGGTGCACGCCTCGACGGCCGGGTCCGAGTTGAAGGTCGCCTTCGCCACGTCGGCGTCGAAGAGCGTCCCGCCCCACTGGTGCAGCAGGCTGTAGAAGGTCATGCCGCCGGTGAACTGGAACGGGCTGACCCAGAAGCCCTGCACGCCGGACTTCTTCAGCTCGGTCAGCGCCGCCGTGTACTCGTCCTTCGTCGTCGGCGGCTTCTCCGGGTCGAGGCCGGCCTTCTGCAGGACGGCCTTGTTGTAGTAGAAGCCCAGCGGGTGCATGTCCAGCGGGATGCCGTACCGCTTGTCGTGGTAGAGGCCGCCCTTCCACACCGTCGGGGCGAAGTCGCCCTCGTTCAGCTCCAGGGCCTTCGCCACGTCGTCCAGCTCGGTGATCACGCCGCGGGCGGCGAAGGTGGCGAGCTGATCCATGTGCATGACCGCGATGTCCGGGCCGTTTCCGCTGGTGACGGCGCCGGGCAGCTTGCTGTAGTAGTCCTGCCACTCGTAGGTGATCACGCTGACGGCGATGTTCTGGTGCTCGCTGTTGAACTGCTCGACCAGCTTCTTGAAGATGTCGCCGTCGCCGCCGGTGAAGCCGTTCCACAGCTTCAGGTCGACCTTCGGGCCGGTGTACTCCTTGCCGCCGTTGCCGGACGCGGTGGACCGGTCGGAGGTGCTGCTGCCGCCGCCGCAGCCGGCCAGCGTCAGCGTGGCCGCCGCGCCGAGCCCGAGGCCGAGGCCGAGCAGCCGGCGCCGGCTCATCTCGTTCTGGATCATGCGTACTCCTTGGGGGACGGGATGCAGTATTGCCTGGTCACGCCTGAGACGCGAAGCGCAGCAGGTTCCAGGAGCAGGCGGGCAGCGCCACGGAGCACCGGCCGCCGTCGAGGGTGGGGGTGGTGACCTCCCGGGGCGTCACCCGCGTGGGCTCCGCCTCGGTGTTCGTGGCGGCCGGGTCGGCGCCGGCCGCGAGGGTGGTGTGACCGAGGGCACGCAGGCCGGGGAGCCCGCGCAGGTCCAGGTCGAGCGGGAGCTCGTTCGAGCCCCGGTTGACCGCGAAGACGGCCAGCTCGCCGGTCTCCTCGTCGTGCACGGCGACGGTGTCCAGCACGGGCACCTCGCCGTACCGCTTCGTCTCGTACGTCGGGCCGACCGGCTCGGTGCGCAGCACCGTGCCCCGCGCGTAGCGGGCGGTCAGGGCGAACGGGTGGAAGATGCTCTGCCGCCAGGCCGGCCCGCCGTTCCGGGTGCGGATCGGGGCGATCACGTTGGCGAGCTGCGCCTGGCAGGCGACCCCGACCCGGTCGGCGTGCCGGAGCAGGGTGATCAGCAGGTCGCCGACCACGACCGCGTCGACCGCGGTGAAGTCGTCCTCGATCAGAGCCGGGGCCTCGACCCAGCCGCGCCGGTCCAGGTCGGCCTGGAGGCGCGACTGGTACCAGACGTTCCACTCGTCGAAGGAGATCTTCAGCTTGCGCTTCTGCCGCTGCTTGGCCGCCACGTGGTCGGCGGTGGCGACCACCTCGCGGATGAAGCTGTCCATGTCCACCGCGGAGGCCAGGATGCTGGCCCGGTCGCCGTCGGACGGGTCGTAGTAGGTGTGGGCCGAGATGTAGTCGACGTGCTCGTAGGTGTGTTCCAGCACGGTCGCCTCCCAGGAGGCGAAGGTCGGCATCCCCCGGTTGGAGCTGCCGCAGGCGACCAGGCTGATCGAGGGGTCGATCATCTTCATGGCGCGGGCGGTCTCGGCGGCGAGCCGGCCGTACTCGTCGGCGGTCTTGTGGCCGACCTGCCACGGCCCGTCCAACTCGTTGCCGAGGCACCAGAGCCGGACCCCGTACGGCTCCTCGGCGCCGTGCTTGCGGCGCAGGTCGGACAGCTGGGTGCCACCCGGGTGGTTGGCGTACTCCAGCAGGTCGCACGCCTCCTGGACGCCGCGGGTGCCGAGGTTGACCGCCATCATGGGCTCGACGCCGGCCTCGGCCGCCCAGGTCATGAACTCGTCCAGCCCGAACGCGTTGGTCTCGATGGTCTTCCAGGCCAGGTCCAGCCGGCGCGGGCGGTCGCCGACCGGGCCGACGCCGTCCTCCCAGCGGTAGCCGGAGACGAAGTTGCCGCCGGGGTAGCGGACCACCGAGACGCCCAGCTCGCGGGTCAGCTCCATTACGTCCCGCCGGAAGCCGCGCGGGTCGGCGTCCGGGTGCCCGGGCTCGTAGACCCCGCCGTAGACGCAGCGCCCCATGTGTTCGACGAAGGAGCCGAAGAGGCGACGGTCGGCCGCGCCGATGGTGAAGGTCGGGTCGATCGTCAGCTGCGCGTTCGGCACGGTGCCACCCTTTCCTCGGTGCTGTGCCGGTGACCTCGGTCACCGGTCTCCCTGGTTTGTACAACGTTGTAAGCAACGATGTAAAGGGGTCGTTACGTCGTCGTGACGCGGTAGAGTGCGCCCCAGCAGTCACCCGGGAGGAAGTTCAGTGCGGCACAGGCTCAAGGACGTCGCGGAACGGGCCGGCGTGTCGGTGAAGACCGTCTCCAACGTGGTCAACGGTTACCAGCACGTCCGCGCGGACACCCGCGCCCGGGTCGAGGCGGCCATCGTCGAGCTGAACTACCGGCCCAACCTCTCGGCCCGCAACCTGCGCAAGGGGCGCACCGGCGTGATCGCCCTGGCCGTGCCCGAGCTGGACATCCCCTACTTCGCCGAGCTGGCCCGGCACGTGGTCACCGCCGCCGCCGAGCACGGCTGGACGGTGCTGATCGACCAGACCGGCGGCGGCCCGGAGCAGGAGCGCAAGGCCGCCAGCGGGATCGGCGACCACATGATCGACGGCCTGATCTTCAGCCCGCTCGCGCTCACCGCCGACGACCTCGCCGGCCTCGACGGCATGCCGATGGTGCTGCTCGGCGAGCGGGTCGACCACGGCCCCGCCGACCACGTGGTGGTAGACAACGTGGCCGCCGCCCGGGAGATCACCGCCCACCTGGTCGGGCTCGGCCGCCGCCGGATCGCCGCGATCGGCTCGCAGCGCACCCCCGAGGGGGCGAGCGCCCGGCTCCGCCTGGCCGGCTACACGGCCGCGCTGGCCGACGCCGGCATCGGCTACGACGACCGCCTGGTGGCGCCCGCGCCGGCCTGGCACCGCGCGGACGGCGCGGCCGCCATGCGGCACCTGCTCTCCACCGGGGTACGCCCCGACGCCGTCTTCTGCTTCAACGACACCCTGGCCCTCGGCGCGCTGCGCGCCCTGCACGAGGCCGGCCTCCGGGTGCCCGACGACGTCGCGGTGGCCGGCTTCGACGACATCGAGGACGGCCGCTTCTCCATCCCGACCCTGAGCACGGTCGCCCCCGACAAGGAACGCATCGCCCGCCTGGCCGTGGAA
>NZ_JBSSLX010000172.1:0-12501 GCF_053890995.1 Micromonospora sp. I033
ACAACGCCAGCAACTCCCGCGCCGTCTCCGCCGCCCGGGCCCGCGCCGCCGGATCCGACTGCCGCGCCAACGGCGCCACCAACTGCGCGAACAGACCGACCTCCCGATCCGCCGACGTCCGGAACGCCCGCAGGTGCCGCGGCTCCAACCCGTACGCCGCCAGCCCCGCCACCGCCCGCGCGATGATCAACGCATCCGCGTCATACCACCCCGGCGGGTCCGACACCAGCACACCGAGCCGCTCCAACTCGGCCAACGTCGACTCGTCGACCCCACTCCGGGAGATCAGCTCCACCCGACCCAGCCGCACCTCCGACGGCTCGGCGGACTCCGCCACCTCCCGACCCGGCACCTCACCACCGGGACCGACCGCCACCAGGTTCGGCCGCTGCCGCCCCGGCGCCGCGCCCGAGGAGTCCCACTCCGCCAACTGGTCCCGGATCACCCGCAACGGCAGGTACTGGTCCCGCTGCGCGGTCAGCACGAACCGCAACCGCGCCACGTCGTCCCAGCTGTACTTCCGATACCCCGCCGGCGTCCGCTCCGGCTCCACCAGGCCCTCGGCCTCCAGGAACCGCAACTTCGAGATCGTGACGTCCGGAAACTCCACCCGCAACTGCGCCAGCACCTCGCCGATGCTCATCAGCGGAGCCCCACGCGCCTCCCCGGGCGACGTCGAAGCCGCAGGCCCGTTCACCCCCGGCCGGCCTCCTCCTCCGGACGCGGACCGGCGATGAACACCACCCGGAACTTACCGATCTGCACCTCGTCGCCGTTGCTCAGCGTCGCCGCCTCGACCCGCTCCCGGTTCACGTACGTGCCGTTCAGGCTGCCCACGTCCCGCACCGTGAACGTGCCACCGTCCCGGTGGAACTCGGCGTGCCGCCGCGACACCGTCACGTCGTCGAGGAAAATGTCACTGTCCGGGTGCCGGCCGCTCGTCGTCACGTCGTGGTCCAGCAGGAACCGGGCGCCCGCGTTCGGACCCCGCCGAACCACCAGCAGCGCCATCCCCGGCGGCAACGAACCGGACATCCGGCTCGGCACCACATCGGTGTCCGGGCCCTCCAGCACTTCGTCGAGCGAACCGAGATTGAGCGTCGAAGTGACGTCGAGCGGGGGGAACTCGTCGTCTGGGCGCGTCATGGGGACCACCTCACGGATCTGTTTCGGTCGGCGTCGGGTAATGGCGGGTCTGGCCGCCGGGCAGAAACACACCCGGCGGCTGGCTCCCCGTGCCGGGAAGGCGCATTCCGCAACGCTCAAACTATGGGTTCTCGGTCAACTGGGCGAGCCTAGCCAGCGCCGAAAAACAGGGCAACCGGACGCGCGGAGACAACCCCGCCGCCCGGAACGCACGAACTCAGCTCTCGGTGAGCTCGCGGTACGCACCAGCGGTCAGCAAACCCTCGACCGCCGACGGATCATCCGGAGTGATCTCCACCAGCCACCCCGCACCGTACGGATCCGTGTTGATCACCTCAGGGGTGTCGGCCAACGCCTCGTTGCGCGCCGCCACCGTGCCGCTCAACGGCGCGTAGATCTCCGACACGCTCTTCGTCGACTCGATCTCACCGAGCGACTCACCCGCCGCCACCACCGCGCCCTCGTCCGGCAACTGCACGAACACGATGTCACCCAGGGCATCCTGCGCGAAGTGCGTGATACCGACCCGGACGGCACCGCCGTCCCCACCAGCCACCCACTCGTGCTCGGCGGTGTACCGCAGATCCTCAGGAATCACCAGCTGCGTCCTTCGTCATCGGTGCACCGGGGGGAAACCGGCGCGGCCGCGACCGGTCAGGAGACCGGCCGGGCGTGTTCCAGCTTGATCGGCGCGTGCAGCTGCGAAACCTCCACAGCCTCACTGTCCACCGGCGTCACGTTACCGCCGGCCTCCTCCACCGATGCGACCACCCCGCCGGGAATGTTCAACGCCGTACGCAGCGTCGCCGGATCACCGATCACCGAGATCACGTACGGGCCGCTCAACCGCCGCCCGTCGACCACCAGGCCACCACCCGGCGGCCCGTCCACGAAATACGTCGACGCGATGATCCGCACCGCCGCCCCGTCCGAGCCCGCGATCTGCATCGCCTCCGCGCCGGCGCCCCGCAACTCCTGCACCGCGTCCAGGATCCGCGCCGCCGAGACCGCCTTGTCCGGGCCCTCGAACCGCACCGACAGACCCGGCCCCACCGCCGGCAACGTGCCCGCCAGGATGCCCAGCTCGTCCGCCCGCCGCGTCGCCTCCTCCAGCGCCGCCTGCCGGCCCTGCTCACCCGAACGCAACTGCCGCTGGCTCTCCTCCAGCGCCTCGATGTCCTGCCGCAGCCGCCGCTCCCGCGAGTCCAGATCCGACGAGATCCGGACCAGGTCCTCCTCGCGCGTCGCGGCGAGCGTCGGATCCGTCGACGTCGTCTTCAACTGCACCACCAGGGTGAAGCCCAGCAACGCCAGCAACACCGCGATCATCGCGCCCGCCGACGTCAGCCGCCGCGACACCGGCACCGGCCTCGCCTCCGGCTCCGCGGCGGACGCCCCGGGCTCCTCAGCCGGCGGCGGCACGTCCTCCTGCTCGACCGGCCCCGCCGGCGCCAACGGGCTCAACTCATCCGGATCGGGCGCGTCCGGGCGCGGATCCGGCTCACCGGCCGGACCCGACGGCCGCGCCGGCTCCTCCGGCTGCGGCCACCCCGTCCCCGTCTCCCTGTGCTCCTCGCTCATCGCCACAAACCTACGCCCGGAACAGGTGCCGGCGGATCGCCGCCACGTTTCCGAAGATGCGCACCCCGAGCACGACCACCACACCGGTGGACAACTGACCGCCCACCCCCAACTGGTCACCCAGGTACACGATCAGACCCGCCACCAGCACGTTCGAGATGAACGACACCACGAACTGCTTGTCGTCGAAGATCCGGTCCAGCTTCGCCCGCACCCCGCCGAACACGGCGTCGAGCGCCGCCACCACGGCGATCGGCAGGTACGGCTGCAGCGCCGCGGGCACCGTGGGATCCAGATACACCCCGAGCACCACACCGGCGAGCAACGCCAGCACCGCGATCATCGGCCACCTCCGGAGGGGCTGGGAGAGGTACCCGAGCCGGACGGCCCGGGACTTGTCGAACCGGCGACACCCGAACCCGACGGGCTCGGACTCACCGAAGGCTCGGCGTAGCGTAGCCGCGGCTGCGGAGCGGCCGGCAGGGTGAGGTCGTCCGCGTCCTTCACCCCGAACGACAACCCCGTCGTCCGCTGCACGTCACGCATCAGCTCCGCCGCCCGGCTGTCGTCGAACCGATCCCGCATCGACCCCGGCCCGATCGCCGTCACCTCGTACGGGCTCGTCACCGGCCGGTAGTCCACCAGGATCGCCTCACCCGCCGAACGGATCGTCGACGTCGCCGTCAACCGCTGCCCGTTGATCGCCACCGCCTCCGCGCCGGCCGCCCACAGCGCGTTCGCCACCTTCTGCAGGTCGGAGTACAGCACCCGGGACGGCCCCGCGTCCGCGCCGGTCACCGCGTCCCGGTCGGCCGACGCGTCGGCCAGCCGCACCACCACACCGTCACCGCGCACCCGGCCCAGGCCCGTGCCCGCCTCCAGGTTGCGCAGCCGCGACGCCTGCGAGCCGCTCAACGCCGCGTCCCGCTGCCGGCTGACCTCCTCGCGCAGCTGATCCGCCCGCGCGGTCAACCGGTCCGTCTCCGCCTCGCGCTGCTTGATCTCGGCGATCAGCCCGGCCCGCGCCTTCGCCCGACCCGGCTCCTCCGCGACCGTCTCCCGGTACGCCACCGCGAACAGGAACCCGATCACCAACAGCACCACCACGCTCACCGGCCGGGCCAGCACCCGCCGCAGCCGCGACGGCGGCACCGCCACCCGCCGGGCCGCCGCGTCGGCGTACCCCGGATCGAGCGGATTGCGGAACAGCTCGGTGAGGAAGTCCGGCGCGTACACCCGCGCCGACGGGTCGGTGCCCTTGTCCCGGGGCGGCGCCGCGGTCACGCCGCCGCCCCCGCGCGCCGCGCCCGCACCAGGCGGCCGGCCTGCACCACGTACATCGCCCCGGCCACCCAGTAGAGGACCAGACCCCACCAGGCCAGCCCCCAACCGATCGCGCCGGCCGCCGTGGCCACACCCGGGGCGGCGGCCGCCAGCAGCAGGATCGGGAACGCGGCCAGCAGCAGGAACGTGGCGGTCTTGCCCACGTAGTGCACCGGCGGGGGGCCGTAGCCGTAGCGGCGCAGCACGCTCAGCGAGCCGAGCAGCAGCAGCTCGCGGGCCAGCAGCGCACCGGTGAACTGCCAGGGCACCACCTCGCGCGCGGTGAACGCCAGCAGCGTGGCCAGGATGTAGAGGCGGTCGGCGAGCGGATCGAGCAGCTCGCCCAGCCGGCTGACCTGCTGCAGGCGCCGGGCGATCCAGCCGTCCACCCAGTCGCTGGTGCCACCGATGGCCAGCACCACGATGGCGGCCACGTCGGCCTTGACCACGAGGAACAGGTAGAGGAAGAGCGGCACACCGACGAGCCGGACAAAGCTGATCATGTTCGGCAGGGTGAGGACACGGTCCCCCACCGCCGCACCGCCGGGAGCCGGGTGCTCCGATGGAGCCGGCCGACGCGACACCGAACCTCCCTTCGCAGCACGGTCCGGCGGCCGAGTGATCGGCCGCCACAGGGACGTGCGCGTTGCCGGCCGGTCAGACGCCGGCGCCCTCTGCGATCCCGGGCTGGGACCTCCCCCTCGCGGCCCAGGATCGCGTCGATCATGGGCCGGCCAGTTGCGCTGCCACTATATCGGGCTCCCCCGACCGGGCCCGGCCCCCGCGCTGCGTCGCTGGGTGCCTTCGGCTTCTGTGCGGCGCCGCACCACCTGTAGGGCATCCTAGGACACTAGTCGAGCACCGGACCGTCCCTGATCACTGCCAGGGGTGGGCCGAGGTCAGGCGGTGCGGGCGGTGGAGTCGGAGCCGGCCTGCGGGGCGTTCAGCGACGCGGCCTGACCGAACGCCATCAGCGCCAGCAGCAGCTCGTGCTGCGCCCGGTGGGGCATCCGGTCCAGCACCGCCTGGACCGCCCGGTGCCGCCGCTCCGCCAGCTCCCGCAGCAGGGTCTCCGCCGCGGCGGTGGGGATCAGCCGCACCTCCCGCCGGTCGCGGGGATCGGCCGCCCGGCGCACCAGGCCGACCGCCTCCAGCCGGTCGCAGAGCCGGCTCGCCGACGAGGGGACCACGTCGAGCAGCTCGGCCAGGCGGTTCACGTTGGTGTGCGGGTGCGACATGATCAGCGACAGCACCCGCAACTGGGTCGGCGAGACACTGACGTTGTGCCGCGAGGTGGCGGAGTCGAGCACACCGATGAGCGCCTCGGCCGCCGCATCGATGGCCGCGGCAAGATTCGGAGGTCGCTCCACCCGCTGTCCCCTGCGATCGTCCCGCTCGTGTTCGTTCCGCCGGTCCGTCACCGCCCGCCGGGGTCGTCCGGAGGGCTGGAACCGCGCCAGTCCAGGCAGACGACGACCGCGTCGTCGCGAAGATCCGCGTCGGCATGGTACGCGTGCAGTTCGCGCATCACCGTACCAACTGCCTCGGTCGCCGGTTGCAACCGAGTGGACCGCATCGCGCGCGCCATGGCCCGCTCCCCGTACGGCTCCTGCCCGGCCGGCTCCGCCGCGTAGACCCCGTCGCTGACCACGAAGAGCCGGTCCCCCGGCTCCACGGTGAACTCCTGCACGTCGTAGCGGGTCTCGGCGAACATCCCCAGCGGCAGTTGCTGCTCCAGCGCGATCGGGGTGACCGCCCCGCCGCGCAGCCGCAGCACGTGCGGCGAGCCGGCGTCCACGGCCCGCACCACGCCCCGCCGGTTGTCCAACTCCAGCAGCAGCGTCGCCACGTGCCGGCTCCCCCGGTGCTGGTAGAAGATGGTGTCCGAGGCCAGCTCGGCCTGCTCCACCAGGCTCCCGCCGGAGCGCCGCGCGTTGCGCATGGCGTTGACGGTCACCGCGGTGAGCAGCGAGGCGGCCAGGCCGTTGCCCGCGCCGTTGAGCACCGTGACGGTGAGCCGGTCGCCGTCGACCGACCAGTCGAAGTGGTCGCCGCCCACCGTGTAGGCCGGTTCGAGCTGCCCGGCCAGCACGAAGTCGCCGTGCGTGACGCTGCGCCCGGGCAGCAGGTCCCACTGCATCTCGGCGGCCATGCTGAGCCGTTCCCGGCGGCGCGCGCGCCGGTAGCGGTCGGTCTCCCGGTCCGCCGCCCGCAGCGCCACCGCGAGGTCGCCGGCGACGTCCCGGGCCGCCGCCACGGTCGCCGCGTCCGGGGCCGCCGGCAGTTCGACCATCAGCACGCCGAGCCGCTCCCCCCACGCCGACAGCGGCAGGTAGGCCCGGCACCGGCCGTCCTCGCCGGTGTCCAGCACCGGCTGCTGGCTGCTGAAGCAGCGCTGCGCGACCCCCTGGCAGGCGAGGAAGCCGCCCTCGGGCAGCTCGGCGTCCAGCACCGGCCAGAGCCCGGTGAACCGGTAGTCGGCCACGAACACCTCGGTCCGCGACGCGCCGAGCACCCGGCGGATCGCCGCGTCGGCGGCCTCCGCCAACTGGTCGGGGGGCGCGGCGCGCAGGGCGCGCGACACCGCTCCGGACGCGTCCGGCATGCTGAGATCCTCCGATGGCGACTATTGCTGTAGGGCAAGAATCATACGGAGGCTGCCGGCAACGCTGCGCCCCGGCTCTGACCTGCGCCGCAGCGGCGTCGCTCGCGGGTGGACGGTCCCGCGCTCAGTCGGCCGGCCTGGTGGCCAGCGCGCCGTAGAAGGCGTCCGGCACCGGCTCCGGGGTGCCAACCGGTCGCCACCGCGCCACCGGCACGATGCCGTCCGCCGTCGGCTGCCAGCGCCCGAGCAGCGGCGCGAACCGGTCGGGCGCCCGCATCCGGAACGCCGGGCCCATCATGGCCAACGCCTCCGGATACGCGGCGAGCTCCTCGCTGTCGAAGTCGATCGCCAGGAAGCTGCCCGGCGCGACCGCCCCGTACAGCTCGTCGAGGGTGCGGGCGAGGGTCTCGTCGTCCAGGAACGCGGCCAGCCCGAGGAAGACCACCCCGACCGGCCTCCTCCCCCACCCCGGGACGAACCGGTGCAGCTGGGCCGGGTCGACGGTGCCGATGTCGGTGGCGTCGCCGTAGCCGTAGCCGGCCCGGTCGCTGTCGGCGAGCAGGCGCTGGCCCAGCCGGACCGTCACCGGGTCGACGTCGGTGTAGAGCACGGTGGCGTCCGGGGCCACCTCGTGCACGTTGCCGCGGGTGGGCACGCCCGCCCCGAAGACCAGGAAGCCGTCCACCCCGGCGTCGGCCATCGACCGGACCGCCCGGCCCAGGAAGTCGCGCAGCGCCCGGAAGATCGCCGCGCAGGGCCCGTACGCGCCCTCGAAGGCGGCGGCCGCCGCCACGTCGACCGGGTGGTGGTGCTCGCCGCCGAGCCAATAGTCGATCATGCGGGCGGTGCTCGGCTGGTCGGGCTCGGCCATCGACGAGGCTCCCTCTCTCACGCGATGGTCGCCAGCGTACCCAGGGGTCGGCTCGGGCGGTATCGCCCCGGCGACCGCCCGCCGGCCGCGATACTGGCCGCGGGCGGCCGACGGCGAGGAGGTACGGGGTGAACTCGGCGAACGGCGCGGCCGTGGTGGTCGGGGTGGACGGCTCGGAGCAGGCGCTGAAGGCCGTGCGCCTGGCGGCGCAGGAGGCGGCCCGACGGGACCGGCCGCTGCGCGTGGTGCACGGGTTCATCTGGCCCCTGCTGCGCGTACCCGTGTCGCCGCCGGCGCAGGGGCCACCCGGCAGCGGCCTGCGGCATCAGGCCGAGGAGCTGGTCGCCGCGGCGGTCGCCGAGGCGGAGGCGGCCGCGCCCGGGCTGCGGGTCTCCGGCGAGATCATCGACGGGGAGGCCGCGGCCGCGCTGCTCGGCGAGTCCCCGACCGCCGTCATGATCGTTGTGGGCGACCGCGGCCTCGGCGGCTTCGCCGCCCTGGTGGTCGGCTCGGTGGCGATCCAGGTCGCCTCGTACGCCGACTGCCCGGTCCTGGTCGCCCGGGGCACGTCGCGCCCGAGCGGCCCGGTGGTGGTCGGGGTCGACGGCTCCTCGCTGTCCCGCGCCGCGGTGGAGTTCGCCGCCGAGGAGGCCGCGGTCCGCGGCGCCCGGCTGCACGCCGTGCACGCCTACACCCACCCGGCCTCCTCCGGCCCCGGCGACATCCAACCCCTGGTGTACGAGGAGGGCCAGCTGCGCGGCGAGGAGGACCGGGTGCTGGCCGACTCGCTCGACGGGCTGGCCGAGCGCCGGCCGGAGGTGCCGGTCACCCGGGAGGTGGTGCACGCCCGGCCGGTCGCCGCGCTCACCGAGGCGTCCCGTGGGGCCCAGCTGGTGGTCGTCGGCCGGCGCGGCCGGGGCGAGCTGACCGGCCTGCTGCTCGGCTCGGTGAGCCAGGGGGTGCTGCACCACGCCGACTGCCCGGTGGCCGTGGTCCGCGCCCCCGGCTGAACGGTTGGCCCCGCCCGCGGCGGGTAGACGGTACGGTCAGCCACAGCGACCGGAGGAGGCAGCGATGCCAGGACCACGGCCGGGCAGCAACGCGTACGACAAGGAACGCGCGCGGCTGCGGGATCTGATCGAACAGTCCGGGCGGGCCGCCGACAAGGAGGCGAATCAGGTCGCGAACCGGATCCTCCAGGACGACCGCGGCCAGCGGGGCGTGGTGCGGGGCGAACGGACGTTCGGCCCCAAGGGCGAGCGCGAGCCGGGCGACCCGAAGTGAGGGCGGCTCCCGTGGTCGACGGCGCCATCGCGGGCGCCGTCGGCAGCGCCGCGTTGAACATCGTCACCTACCTCGACATGACGCTGCGGGGACGCCCGGCGAGCAGCACCCCGGAGCAGACCGCCGGCAAGTTCGCCGACGCGGCCCACGTCGACCTGGGGACCGCGGAGAAGGCCGGGAACCGCCGCACCGGCCTCGGCGCGGTGATCGGTTACGGCACGGGCGTCGCGGCCGGGGCCCTGTTCGGACTGCTGGCCGCCCGCCGGCGCATCCCGCTGCCGGTGGCCGTGGGGCTGCTGGGCGGCGGGGTGATGGCCACCTCCGACGGGTCGATCGCCGCGCTCGGCATCAGCGACCCGCGCACCTGGCGTAAGGCCGACTGGCTGTCCGACGTGGTGCCGCACCTGGCGTACGGAGCGGCGGCCGCAGCCACCTGGCGGAGGCTGCGGCCGCCGTCGCGGCGGGGCTGATCAGCCCCGCCGGTCGCTCTCGTCCTCGGCCACCGGTTCGCCGGCCGGCCCGTACGGCGACACCTGACCCTTCGGGACCGGCCGCCCCACGTCCGCGTTGGATGTGCCCTTGTTGCGCGGATGCCCGCTCGCCCCGACGGTGCCCTTCCGGCTGTCCGTGCTGGTCGCGCCCTTGTCGTTCCGGCGCAGTTCCTCCTGCTGCGGCTTGACCACAGGTCTCTCCTTCCGGTGGGGCGCACGGCGTGGGCCGCGCACCTGATCCGGGTACCCGCCGCCGCCGGGCACATTCCGGCTCCGCCGCGCGCGTCTGGTCCGGCCCCGGACGGGTACCCACACCGGATGCCAGACGATCGGAACGTGGCGCGGGCGCTGCTGGACCGGCAGTCCCGCACCTACGCGGAGGAGGCCGGGATCAGCCTCGCCGACCGGCCCGGGCCGCTCTACCAGCTGCTGGTGCTCGCCACGCTGCTGAGCACCCGGATCCGGGCGTGCGTGGCGATCGCCGCGGCGCGTGAGCTCTTCGCGGCCGGCTACCGCACCCCCCAGGCCATGGAGGCGGCGAGCTGGCAGGACCGGGTCGACGCGCTCGGCCGGGGCCACTACCGGCGCTACGACGAGCGGACCGCCACCATGCTCGGCACCGGCGCCCGGCTCTGCCTGGACCGGTGGCACGGGGACCTGCGCCGGATGCACAAGGAGGCCGACGGCGACCGGAGCGTGCTGCGCCGGCTGCTCACCGAGTTCCCCGGCATCGGCCCGACCGGGGCGGACATCTTCCTGCGCGAGGCGCAGGCGGTCTGGCGGGACGTGCGCCCGTACGCCGACCGGCGCACCCTGGCCGGCGCGCGCCGGCTGGGCCTGCCGGCGAACCCGGGCGGCCTGGCCGGGCTGGTCGGCGAGGCCGACTTCGGGCGGCTGGCGTCGGCGCTGGTGCGGGTGGCGCTCGGCGAGGAGTCCGCCGGCGAGATCAGCCGGACCGCCGCGGCCCGCTGAGCCGGCCCCTCACTTGGCCGGGCCGGGTTTGGTCAGGTTCCAGGCGAGCGCCGAGGCGAGCAGGGCCAGCAGCACGACGCTGCCGGAGATGCCCTCGCCCTCCCCGCCGCTGCTGCGATGGCCGGTGGCCCCGAAGTAGATCACGGCCAGCCCGGCGAGCACGGTGACGAACGTCCGCATTCCTCGGTCCTTCACATCCTGGACGCTACGGCCGGCCGGCGCCCCGAAGGCCCGTTTCGCGTGCTTGTCCCCCGGTCGTGGTCATTCCGCCCGGCAGCCGGCGGCGGGACCGCGCAGGCGTACCCGGCGGATGACCCGGTCGGCCACCTCGACGACCTCGACGGTGAGCCCGGGCAGCCGGATCCGCTCCCCCGGGCCGGTGGGCAGCCGCCCCAGCCCGGCCAGGACCAGCCCGGCGACGGTGGTGTACTCCCGGGTCAGCGGGAAGGTCACCTGGACGCCGGCGTCGGGCAGGTCGTGCAGCGGGAAGTCGCCGGGGAGCAGCAGCGCGCCGTCGGGCTCCCGTACCGCCTGGTGCACGTCCCGGTCGGTCTCGTCGTACAGCTCGCCGACGACCTCCTCCAGCAGGTCCTCCATGGTGACCAGGCCGTCGATTCCGCCGAACTCGTCGATGACCAGGGCGAGCTGCTCGTGGCGCTGGCGCAGCTGCCGCATCGCGTCGGCGACCGGCAGCGTGCCGGGCAGCAGCACCGGCGGCCGGACGCGTTGCCCGACATCGGCCCCGTCCGCGTCGACCAGGTCGCGGATGTGCACCACGCCGCGCACGTCGTCCAGCCCGCCGGGGCCGGTGACCGGCGCGCGGGACCGGCCGGTGGCGGCGAGCCGGCGCATGGCCTCCGCCGCGGTCAGCTCCGCCGGCAGGAACGTCACCTCGCGGCGCGGCACCAGGACCTCGCGCAGCGTACGGCCGGCGATGTCGAACGCCCCCGACAGGATCTCCCGCTGCTGCGCGGAGAGGCCGCGCTGGCTCACCAGCATCTCGCGCAGCTCCTCCTCGGTCACCTCCTGCCGGTTGGCCCGGGGATCGCCGCCGGCGAGCCGGACCAGCACGTCGGTGGCCCGGCTGAGCAGCCACACCGCCGGGCGGGACACCCGGGCGAGGAGGTCCAGCGGCGCGGCGCTGAGCAGCGCCCAGCGTTCCGCCGACTGCATGGCCAGCCGCTTCGGGGCCAGCTCGCCGACGACAAGCGTCACGAAGGTCAGCACCACCGTCACCAGCACCACGGCCACCGGGCGGGCGGCCCGCCCCAGGAAGCCCAGCGGGCCCACCAGCGGCTCGGCCAGCGACACCGCGGCCGCCGCCGAGGCGAGGAACCCGGCCAGGGTGATGCCGAGCTGGATGGTGGCCAGGTAGCGGTTCGGCTCCCGGGCCAGCCGGGTCAACCGCGCCCCGCTCCGCCCCGCGCGGCCCAGCCGCCGCAGCTGCCCCTCGCGCAGCGTCACGATGGCCATCTCCGCGCCCGACAGCGCCGCGTTGACCAGCACCAGGACCAGCACCAGGGCGAGCTGGCCGGCCATCAGTCGCTCTCCAGGTCGTCCAGGGAGATCGCGTGGGTCATCAGCCACCGGGCCAGCGCGGCCATCCCGAACAGCCACAGCGGCGCCGACTCGGTGGTGCCGTTGGTGGCGAAGACGGCGAACCGCAGGTCGGGTGCCCGGTACGCCTCGATGCGCCACCGGTGGTTCCTGTCCCGCCAGACCGCCGAAGGGTCCATGGCGTCACGGTAGGTGACCGGATGCGGCCCCCGGTGCCGCTTGGCGCACCCGACGGTCAGCCGGGCGGGCGGACGACCTCGCGGGCGTCGTCGGGCAGCCGCCGGGTGGCGCCGCGCCGGTCGAGCAGTTCCAGCAGCGGCACCGCCACCCGGCGGGTGGTGTCGAGGGCCTGCCGGGCGGCGCTGAGCGTGAACGGCTGCGGCAGCCCGGCGAGCACCCGCACCGCGTCGTCCACCGCGCCGGGCAGCAGCACCACGTTGTCGGCGAGCTTGAGCAGGGCGCCGGCCCGCACCGCGGCCCCGATCTCCCGCGGGCCGAGGCCGAGGTCGGCGAGGCGGTGCGCCTCGGGGGCCTGGAAGGGGCGGCCGCCGTACTCGGCGCGTACCCGGGACACCGCCCGGGCCACCGGTTCGGGCAGCGCGTCGCCCGGCGCGGCGGTGACCCGGCCGGCGCGCAGCCGCAACGGCGGACGCAGCAGCGCCTCCACCAGC
>NZ_JBSSLX010000173.1:0-12405 GCF_053890995.1 Micromonospora sp. I033
ACGTCGTCGGTGAGGAACTCGGCGCCGAACCGCTCGGCCTGCTTGCGCATGTTGTCCATCAGCTCGGGGCCGAGGATGCCGTCCGCGAACCCGGGGAAGTTCTCCACCTCGGTGGTGGTCATCAGCGCGCCGCCGGACTGCACGCCCTCGATGACCAGCGGCTTGAGGTTGGCGCGCGCGGCGTAGACCGCCGCCGTGTAACCGGCCGGCCCGGAGCCGATGATGATCAGGTTGCGGACCTCGTCCACTGCCGTCTCCCGATGTGTGTGTTCGTCACCGGCGCGCACCGATGTCGATCCGAGTGCCGACGGCTCAGCGGCGCCGGCGCCTGACTTGCAGAACGTCATCGTACGAAGCGGGGATTCCCGAGTCGGGCATCCGGTGGGTCACGTCACGCGGCAGGACACGCCCGGGTGACCGCGACCTCACCCTACCCGCGTGGTGTACCGGGTGTCCGCGCCGGACCCGGGGACCCCGCACTCGGGTCCGCCCACCCAGGCCCACCGGGCGCCGCCCGCGTCGGTGAAGGTGACCACCAGTGCCGGGCTGCCCCGGAACCGGGCGTAGTCGACCAGGTCGACGGTGAGCGGCCCGGCGCCGTGTTCGGCGCCGATCTCGGACAGGCAGGCGGCCAGCGCCTCGGGGCGGGCCAGCCGGTCCAGCCCGGTGGCGGCCGAGACCCGGTGCTCGTCCTGCCCGGTCGCGGGGCTCGCCTTGCCGCTTCCCGCGGAGGACCTGTCGAACGTGGCCGGCCCCCGGGCGAGAGCGTCGGGGGTGTAGTCGGTGCCGCTGTGCCGGGGCGGCCCGGTGGTCCGGAACGGCGCGGCGGCCAGCGGGGCGGCCTCGCCGTTCGCCCGGCTGCCGGCGCTGTCGGCCGTCCCGGTGATCCGGCCGGCGCCCGCGTCGACCAGGTGGCTGACCCCGAACCCGACCGCGGTCACCGAGGCGGCGGCCAGTGCGACCGGACCGGCGAGCCGGGCCCAGCGTCGGGAGCGGCGACCCGGTCCGGTGTTCCGGCCCGGCCGGCCCGTCCCGCCGGACGGACGGGTACCCCGGCCCGGCTGTGCCGGCACGGCGGCCGGGGCCGAGCCCGGGTCGGCCGGGTCGGCCGCCAGGTCGCCGGTCGGGGCGGGGCCGGCGCCGGTGAGCGCCGCGGTGATCCGGTCCGCCACGGTGGCCGGCAGCTCCGGGGCGGGCTCGGCCGCCCAGTCGGCCAGGTCGGCGTGGACCAGCTCGACCGCCCGGGCCAGGGCGGCGTACGCCTCGCCCCAGGCCGGGTCCTGCTCGACCAGCCGGGCGACGGTGGCCTGCTCCGGGGTGCCGTCCAGCGCCCCGCCGAGGTAGTCGGCGAGCAGGTCGTGGTCGACCTCGCTGAACTCCCGGGAAGTCACGTCTCCTCCTGGCTGGCGTCCGGCCGGGACCGTCCCGACGTGGATCCGACGCCCTCGGGCTGCCGCGGGTTCCCGCCGGTGACCCGGGGCACGTCCGCGGCCTCGTCGGAACCGGTGCGCAGGTGCCCGAGGAGCACGGCCAGCCGGGCCCGACCCCGGGCGCACCGGCTCTTCACCGTCCCCTCGGCGACTCCGAGCATCCGGGCCACCTCGGCCACCGGGTAGCCCTGCACGTCCACCAGGACCAGTGCGGCCCGCTGCTCGACGGGGAGCGCGGCGAGGGCCTGCCGGACCACCAGGGCGGTGTCGTGGTCCCGTGCCGGCGCGGCGGGCTCCACCCCGCCGGTGTGCCGGCCGGGCTCCCCGTCGGTGTGCACTCCGTCGGGCAGCGGGACCGTGGCGTGCGTCTGGCGCCGCCGGATCCGGTCCAGGCAGGCGTTGACCACGATCCGGTGCAGCCAGGTGGTGACCGCCGAGTCGCCCCGGAACCGGGCCGCGGCGCGGTGCGCCGAGAGCAACGCGTCCTGGAGGGCGTCGGCAGCCTCCTCGCGGTCGCCGACCGTCCGCAGGGCCACCGCCCAGAGCCGGTCCCGGTGCCGGTGGAACAGCTCGGTGAAGGCGTCCCGGTCACCGGCGACGTGCGCCCGCAGCAGGTCGAGGTCGGACACCGCGGCCGGCGGGCCGTCCCCGGTCGCCGGCCCGGGGGTGAGCCCACCGCGACCGGCCATCACCACGTCCGGCGGAGGCGGTGCACCGGGTGCGGCGAACGGTTCACGAGCCCTGGACCGTGATTTCCTGGACCCCGAGCTTCCACCCGCCGCCGCCGTCCTTCTCCGGCAGCTCGGTGATCCAGAAGAGGAGGTACTGGTACTTCTTCTCCGGGTCGAACCCGTCGAAGGTCATCGTGGTGCCGTCGTGCTCCTCGAACGGCTGCCCGATCCGCTCGGTGTAGGCGGCGACGAGCTTCTTGTCTTCGGAGGAACTGGACGCGAACTCGCGAGTGCCCGCGCGCAGCTCCGCGGAGGCGCCGGTGGACGACAGGGTGGCCTGGATCGACTTGACGGTGCGCGGGGCGCCCAGGTCGATCCAGATGCCCATGCCGTCTTTCAGGCCGCCGAACTTGCCGTTGTTCCGGTAGCTCTGGGTCTCCCAGCCGTCGTTCGGGTCGCCGTCGATCACCTTCTCGGCGTCCCGCACCTCGGCGCGGTCCCGGCTGTCCGGGTCGATGATCCGGACGTCCTGGATGGTGAGCTTGCGGACCGGCGCGGCCGGCGTGCCGGTGCCGCTCCCGGCGGGCGCGCTGCTGGTCGGCTGGGCCACCGGCTCCTTGCCGGACTCCTTGTCGTCGCCCAGGGCGCTGATCCCGATGAGCAGCCCGACCAGGGCGACCGCGAGCAGGCCGGCGATGCCCAGGGCGACCTTGCGGCCGCCGGCCGCGGCCAGCGGCGAGGGCTCCTCACCGGTGTCGGCGGTGAAGCGAAGTGGACCGGCCTGCTCCAGGAAGTGCTCGTCGGCGGGGATGTCGAGCCGGTTCAGCTCGGCCGAGAGCACGTCCGACGAGGGCGGCGCGATCTCCGGGTCGAGCAGGTCCATGGTGAGGTCGTCGAGGTACGCCGGCACCCCGGCGCGCACCTGGCGGGGCGCGGCGATGGCGCCGCCGGCGTCCCGGACCGCGTCGGGGAGGGCGGCGCGACCGTGGCCGGCGGTGGCGCCGTGCAGCGGGGCCTCGCCGTGCGGCCAGTGGCCGGTCAGGGCGAAGTAGAGCACTCCGCCCACCGCGCGCAGGTCGTTCTCCTGGCTGTCCGCCCCGTCGGTCCGCGCGTCGGCCAGCACCACGCGGCCGTCGTCGCTGATCATCACGGTGCCGGGGTGGACGTTGCCGTGCACCATTCCGGTGGCGTGCACGGCGGCGAGGGCGCTGGCGACCGCGCTGCCGATGGCGGTGGCCCGGGCCGGGTCCAGCGGACCGTCGGCGGCGACCAGCTCGCGAAGCGACTGCCCGTCCACCCACTCGCGGACCACGTAGGCCCGGTCGGCCTCGTCGATGGCGTCGTAGACGCCGACCAGGTTGGGGTGGATCACCCGGCTGGCCGCGACGGCCGCCTGGAGCATCTCGGTGGCGGAGTCGCCGCCCGGGTAGCGGAGGACCACCGCGACGGGGCGGCGCAGGACGACGTCGACCCCGCGCCAGACCAGCCGGCCCGCGCTGTCGTTGTTGATGTGCTCGACCAGCTCGTAACGCTCGGCAAGGATCTCACCGGCCGTGGGAGCACCGAAGGTCACGACCGGAGGAGAACTCTCCTCCGCCTCCTGACCCTCGCCGACCTGGGTCACCCGTCCTCCCTCGGTGATCGTGTCGATCGATGGACCCGTGCTGCTGGGCATGTGGCTTCCCGCTCTGCCTTGGCTGGAACCGGCAGACCGGTGTCGACGCCCACGTCGGCACCTGCCGTACCCGTCGAGAGCGACCTTACCCGGGATGCCCGGTTCTCCGACATGTCATCTTCCCGCCGGAGCCGGTGGGACGCCAGTGACCGCAGGGATCGGCCGGGTAACGGCCGGGTCCGGCCACGTCGCTGGGACACGCACGCCCAATCTAGAGGTTGACGGCAAGTAGTCGGCGCAGGGGCGCACCGGGTGTGGCGGCCTCTGTGACCCGAGGGAGTTTCCCCTGCTCCGGCCGCTCACCCTCAGCCGTACGGTTGGTTGTCCACAGGCCGAGAGGCCCATTGGGCGGCGGAACACCGAGTTATCCACAGCCGTATCCCCAGGCTGGTGATCCTCGTTCACGGTCCGTCATCGGTGCTGGTCGAGGTCACCGCCCGAGCCGGCGGCGGACCATCCCGACCACCTCGGTGATCTCGCCGATCCGCAGCACCATGGCCAGCCCGAGGTACGTCACGCCGATCACCACGCCACCGATCACCAGCTGAACGGCGGCGGCGAGCCAGCTCAGGTGCGCCGGGTCGCCGGGGAGCAGCTTCACCACCAGCAGGCCGACCAGGGCCGCGCCCAGCGCGGCGACCACCACCCGGCCCATGGTCCGCATGATCCCGCCAAGCCCGATCCGGCCCACCCGCGGCCGCAGCAGCAGCGCCGAGATGACCGCCGCCGCCACGTACGAGATCGCGTTGCCGAGCATCATGCCGGCCGCCGCGAAGGTGGCGGAGAAGGCCAGGTAGAGGCCGATCTGGAGGAGCACCCGGAGGGCCACCACCGGGATGTTCACCAGGGCCGGGGTGCGGGTGTCCGGCAGCGCGTAGAAGGCGAAGGTGAAGAGCTGGCTGATCGCGAAGGGCACCAGACCGATCGCCGCGACCAGCAGCACGGTCGAGGTGGCCACCGCGTTGTCGCCGGTGAAGGCGCCGTAGCGGAAGACCACCACCGAGATCGGGCCGGCCAGCACCGCGTAGCAGACCGCGATCGGCGCGAGCACCGCGGTGACCATCCGGGTGCCCCGGGACAGGTCCGCGGTGACGTCGTGGAACCGGCCGTCGGCGGCGGCCGCGCTCATCCGGGGCATCAGCGCCGTGATGATCGAGACGGCGATGATGCCGTGCGCCATCATGAGCAGCAGGAAGACGTTGTTGTAGATCAGCAGACCGGCGCTGTCCTCGCCCGCCGCACGGGTGAGCAGGTTGACCACCACGAAGAGGCCGAGCTGGTTGACCGCGACGTAGCAGAACATCCACGCGCCGAGCTGGGCCAGCTCGCGCAGCCCCAGCTCGCGGAAGTCGAAGCGCAGCTTCCACCGGAAGCCGACCTTGCGCAGGGCCGGCAGCAGGCCGGCCGCCTGGACCGCCACGCCGAGCAGGGCGCCCCCGCCGACCAGCAGGATCTGCCCCCAGCCCATGTCCTCCGGCCGGATCGCCTCCGCGCCGTAGATCAGGATGTAGAGGCCGAAGGCGCCGATCACCACCAGGTTGTTGAGGATCGGCGCCCACATCGGGGCGGCGAAGTGCCCCCGGGTGTTCAGCACCGCGGCGATCAGCGCGCTCAGGCCGGTGAAGAACAGCATGGGGAGCATCAGGTAGGACAGGTTGGTGACCAGGTCGGTGTAGCTCTCGTCCTTGCCGCTGGCGTAGAGGGCGGTGAGCACCGATGCGCCGGCCATCGCGATCAGCGCCGTGGCGGCCAGGGCGAGCACCGCCAGGGTCAGCAGCCGCTGGGCGTACGCCTCACCCCGGTCCGGGTCGGTCTTGCGGCGGCGGACCAGCACCGGGATCAGCACGCTGGTGAGCACGCCGCCGAGCAGGAACTCGTAGACCTGGTTCGGCAGGAACTGGGCGGTGGTGAAGACGTTGCCCACGAGGTTGCCCAGCGCCGCGCCGACCATCAGGTTCCGGACGAAGCCGGTGCCCCGGCTGACCAGGCTGCCGATCGCCATCACCGCGCTGTTCGCCGCGGCGCTGGTCTCGGCGACCACCTCCTGGGGCGGCGCGGTGGCCTCGACGCCGGGCTGGTTCAGCGGCTCCGCCGAGATGAAGGTGGCGCCGTCGTCCGGCGGCAGGCCGCCGCCGGACGCGTTCGCGCTGCGGTAGAGCCCGCCGCCCATCTCCCAGCCTCCAAGGGGTACGCCAGAACCGGGCCTGGCCGGCCCCGCCCAACCGAAACCTTAGTCAACCTCGGCCCGTTACCCGCGCCCGGCGCAGGAGCCACGGCCCCGGACCGATAGGCTGGCGATCCCATGTCCGAAGCCTCCGCCTCCCACGCCGCCGACCGTCGCGACCTGACCGCCGCGCAGCGCAACGCCGTCGCCGAACTGCTCCGCGTCTCCCCGGTCGCCGACGAGCTGGGGCGGCGTTTCGCCCAGGCCGGTCATGAACTGCACCTGGTGGGCGGCTCGGTCCGGGACGCCCTGCTCGGTCGCCTCGGTGACGATCTGGACTTCTGCACCGACGCCCACCCGGACCAGACCATCCGGATCATCCGTGGCTGGGCCGAGTCGATCTGGGAGACCGGGCGGGAGTTCGGCACCATCGGCTGCCAGCGCGACGGGCTCCGGCTGGAGATCACCACCTTCCGCGCGGAGGCGTACGACCAGGTCAGCCGGAACCCGATCGTCGAGTACGGGACCAACCTGGTCGACGACCTCAAGCGCCGGGACTTCACCGTCAACGCGATGGCGGTCAGCGTTCCCGACCACCGGTTCACCGACCCGTACGGCGGCCTGGCCGACCTGGCCGCGAAGATCATCCGTACCCCCGGCACGCCCCAGGAGTCGTTCCGGGACGATCCGCTGCGGATGCTGCGCGCGGCCCGGTTCGCCGCCCAGCTGCGCTTCAGCGTCCACCCAGACGTGCGCGAGGCGATGACCCGGATGGCCGCCGACCTGGACCGGATCACCGCCGAGCGGATCCGGGACGAGTTCACCAAGCTGCTGTGCGGCGCCGACCCGCTCACCGGGCTGCGGCTGCTGGTCGACACCGGGCTGGCCGAGCGCTTCCTGCCGGAGCTGACCGGGCTCAAGCTGGAGATCGACGAGCACGCCCAGCACAAGGACGTCTACGAGCACACGCTCACCGTGGTCAGCAACGCCATGTCGATGGAGGAGGACGGCTGCGACTTCGTCCTGCGGATGGCCGCGCTCATGCACGACGTCGGCAAGCCGGCCACTAAGGCGGTCGGCACGGACGGCCGGGTCAGCTTCCACCACCACGAGGTGGTCGGCGCCCGGCTGACCAAGGCCCGGATGAAGGCGCTGCGCTATCCCAAGGACGTGACCGCCCAGGTCGTCAAGCTGGTCGGCCTGCACCTTCGCTTCTACGGGTACGGCCGCGGCGAGTGGACCGACTCGGCCGTCCGCCGCTACGTCACCGACGCCGGTGACCTGCTGTCCCGCCTGCACAAGCTGACCCGCTCCGACTGCACCACCCGCAACCGGCGCAAGGCGTCCCAGCTCGCCGCCGACTACGACGCGCTGGAGGAGCGGATCGCCCGGATCGCCGCCGAGGAGGACCTGGCCCGGGTCCGTCCCGACCTCGACGGCAACGCGATCATGGAGCTGCTCGGCGTGCCGCCGGGGCCGGTGGTCGGGCGGGCCTGGCAGTACCTGAAGGAGCTGCGGCTGGAGCGCGGCCCGCTGGAGCGGGACGAGGCCGAGGCCGAGCTGCTGCGCTGGGCCCGGGAGCAGGGCGTCGCCGGCTGACACCGCCCGGCCCGGAAGCGACGACGATACGCCGGCGTGTCGACCGAACGGTTGACGCGCGTCGGTCGATGTCTCCCGCATGATGGTGGTCATCGCAGGCCTCCCTATCTCGACGGTGAGGCCGATCTGATCGCATCCGCCCGTCCGATCCGGACGGTCGCCGGACACGGGGAGAAAACTCGGTGACACGCCACGGCGCGCTGCGCCGCTCTGCGCTGGTGGGGCTCGCCCTCACCTCGGCAACCTCCATCTTCTGCGCCGCCACCGGCGGCCCGGCCCTGGCCGACCCGCCCGGCACCCCGCGGGCCGAGGTCCGCGGCGCCGACGCCACCGGCGCGGTGCCGGACCGCTACATCGTCGTGCTCAAGGACGGCAAGGCCACCCCCGCCGAGGTGCGGGCCAGCGCGTCGGCCCTCGCCGACGAGCACGGCGGTTCGGTCCGCCGGGTCTTCAGCAAGGCCCTGCGCGGCTACTCCGCCACCATGAACCGCCGGCAGGCGGAGAAGCTCGCGGCGGATCCCGACGTCGCCTACGTCCAGCAGGTCCAGCGCTGGTCCGCCAGCGACACCCAGACCACCCCGCCCTGGGGCCTGGACCGGATCGACCAGACGAAGACGAAGACCGACAGCCGCTACACCTACCCGGCGACCGGGTCCGGCGTGACCGCGTACGTCATCGACACCGGCATCGACATCGCCCACCAGGACTTCGGCGGGCGGGCCAGCAACGGCTACGACGCCGTCGAGCAGGACAACGTGGCGCAGGACTGCGACGGCCACGGCACGCACGTCGCCGGCACGATCGGCGGCACGAAGTACGGGGTGGCCAAGGCCGTCAACCTCGTCGCCGTACGGGTGCTGGACTGCGAGGGCAGCGGCACCAGCGAGCAGGTGCTCGCCGGCATCGACTGGGTGACCACCAACGCCGTCAAGCCGGCCGTCGCCAACATGAGCCTCGGCTTCGGCGGCACCGACCAGGCGGTCAACGACGCGGTCGCCCGCTCCATCGCCTCCGGCGTCACGTACGCGGTCGCGGCCGGCAACAGCATGCAGGACGCCTGCGGCGTCTCCCCGGCGAACGTGCCGGCGGCCATCACGGTCGGTGCCACCGACCAGGTGGACTTCCGGGCCTGGTTCTCCAACTACGGCCGTTGCCTGGACACCTTCGCCCCGGGCACCGGCATCGTCTCCGCCGCGAAGGGCACCACCAACGGCTCGGTGGCGATGAACGGCACCTCGATGGCCTCCCCGCACGTGGCGGGTGCCGCCGCGCTGCTGCTGGAGGCGCACCCGACCTGGACCGCGCAGCAGGTGCGGGACTCCATCGTCACCACCGGCCTCGGCGGTGCTGTGCACGACACCATGGGCTCGATCGACCGGCTGCTGCACGTCGGCACGGTCCCGACCGCCCGCGGCTCGTACGGCCTCAAGGCCCGGGTCAACGGCCGCTACGTGACCGCGGAGAGCGCCGGCACCAAGCCGCTCATCGCCCGGGGCACCACCATCGGCGCCTGGGAGAAGTACGACGTGGTGGACGCCGGCGGCGGCCTGTACGGCCTGCGCGCCCGGATCAACAACAAGTTCGTGACCGCGGAGAGCGCCGGCGCCAAGCCGCTGATCGCCCGCGCCGCCGCCATCGGCGCCTGGGAGAAGTTCCAGATCATCGACAACACCGACGGCACGATCAGCCTCAAGGCGGCGGTCAACGGCCGGTACGTCACGGCGCCGAGCACCACCTCGCCGCTGATCGCCAGCAAGACCGCGATCGGCACCGCCGAGAAGTTCGACTTCGACGCGCCCGCCCCGATCGTCGGCATCAAGTCGCTGGCCAACGGGAAGTTCGTCACCGCGGAGAGCAGCGGCACCAAGCCGCTGATCGCCCGGGCCACCACCGTCGGGGCCTGGGAGAAGTTCGAGATCGTCAGCGTCGGCGACGGCTTCTTCGGCCTCAAGGCGCTGATCAACGGCAAGTTCGTGGCCGCGGAGAGCGCGGGCGCGAAGCCGCTGATCGCCCGGTCCGCCTCGATCGGTCCGTGGGAGACGTTCGACTTCCTCGACTACAACCCGGACGGCTCGATCTACCTGCGCGCCTACGTCGACGGGCAGGCGGTCACCGCCGGCAGCACCGGCACCAGCCAGCTCATCTCCAGCCGCACCATCGACTGGAACAGCGAGACCCTGGGTCTCGGCATCGGCGAGAAGTTCGTCGTCGCGGTCATCTGACCGACCACATAACGGCGCCCGCCGGCATCCCCGACAGGGGAACCGGCGGGCGCCGTCGTGTCACGGGGTGACGGCGGTGCCGTCCACGGTGTTCCTGCCGTTGGTGTGTGCGCTGCCCAGCTTGGCGAGCAGCCCGGCCAGGTCGATGCCGGTGAGGTCGCTGCCGAGTTGGAGGCCCTGCGCCACGTTGCCGGCGACAGACTTGGTGAGCGACGAGGCGCCGTCGGTGGAGATGACGGTCATCTTGTCGATCGCGCCGATCGGGGCGCTGGCCGCCTCAACCACCTGCGGCAGCACCTTGACCAGCAGGTCCAGCACCGCGGCCTCGCCGTACGCGGCGAACGCCTCGGCCTTGCGGGCCATGGCGTCGGCCTCCGCCTGCCCCTTGGCCAGGATGGCCGCGGCCTCGGCCTGACCCTCGCGCTCGACCGCCTCGGCGATCGCGGAACGCCGGCGCTGCTCCGCCTCACCCTCCTTGGCGCCCTCGATCGCGTTCGCCTCGGCCAGCGCGGCCCGGCGGGCCCGCTCGCCCTCACCGGTGAGCCGGGCCTGCTCGGCCGCGGCCTGGGCGGCGGCGATGGTGGCCTGCCGCTGCGCGTCGGCGGTGAGCACCGCCGCGTTGCGGGCCGCCTCGGCCTCCTGCTCCACCTTGTAGCGGGCCGCGTCGGCCGGCTTGCGCACCTCGGTGTCGAGCTGGCGCTGCTTCAGCTCGGCGTTGCGCTCGGCCACCTTCTGCTGCTCGGAGAGGATCGCCTGGTCCCGCTCGGCCTGAGCGAGCGGCCCGGCGGCCGCCGACTTCGCCTTGGCCGCGTCGATCTCGGCCTGGATGGCCGCCTGCTTGAGCGACAGGTTCCGGTTCGCCTCGGCGATCGCCTCCTCGGCGAGCAGCCGCTCCTGCTCGGCCGCCTGCCGGGCCCGGGCCTCGGCGATGGCGGCGTCCTTGAGCACCCGGGCCGCCTCGGGCCGGCCCAGGTCGGCCAGGTAGGACCCCTCGGCCAGGATGTCCTGGAGCTGGAAGGTGTCCAGCACGAGACCCTGGTTGGTCATCGAGTGCTCGGCCTCCTCGGCCACCGCGCTCGCGAACGCGGCCCGGTCCCGGATGATCTCCTCGACGGTGAGCCGCCCGACGATCGAGCGGAGCGCGCCGGCCAGGACCTCCCGGGTGAAGTTGTCGATCTCCTCCTGCTGGTTCAGGAAGCGCTGGGCGGCGGCCCGGATCGCGTCCTCGGTGCCGCCCACCTTGACGATGGCCACACCGTGCAGGTCGGTCCGGATGCCCTGCTTGCTCACCGCCCCCTTGATGCCGACGTCGATCCGCCGGCTGGACAGGTCGAGGGACTGGAGCTTCTGCACCACCGGCAGGACGAAGACCGAGGCGCCGAGCACGACCTTCTGCCCGGACATGTCGGTGGACCGGCCGCCGTCGGCGGTCTGGGTGGTCCGGCCCTTGCGGCCGGTGACGATGAAGGCCTGGTTCGGGCCGGCCACCTTGATCCGGGACAGCACGAAGAGGACGAGGACGACGGCGAGGAGGACCGCGCCGCCGATGGCGACGAGCAGAGGCATGGGAGTTCCCGTCTGTGCTGGAGGGAATCAGTAGGTCTCGACGTGCACGCTGGTCTCGCTGAGCGCTTCGACCACGAAGATCCGGGCGCCGACCGGGATCGGATGGTCCGCCCGGGCGTTGAGCTTGACCGGCTGGCCGGCGAGGCGTACCCGGACCTCGCCGTAGCCGTTGGCGGGGACCGGGGTCACCACCAGGCCGATGGCGCCGACCAGGTGGTCCCGGGTCGGCGTGGCGTCCGTGCGCATGTTCCGGGCCGCGCGGCTGAGCCGGGCCGCCAGCCAGCCGGTGGGCACGGCGGCGAGCACGCCGCCGGCCACCGCCGCCGCGATCATCCCGGGGGTACGCCCACCGAGCAGCTCGTTGACGATCGCGGCGCCGAAGCCGAACGCCCCGGTGAACCCGGCGACCGCCTCCAGCGACACCGGCCCGTCGACGTCCGGATGGCCGAGGTGGAGCACCCCCGACCCGAGCAGAGCGAGCGTCAGCACGCCGACCCCGGCCCCGCCGATGATCAGGAAAATGAGCGTCCCCGTGGCCACGACCTGCACGGTATCGATGGCGTGCAACATCGACTACTGAGCGAACGGTCAGCGCGGCGCGACGGTCACCTCCAGGTCGACCAGCTGTTTCGGCAGTGGCTGGCGGACCAGTTCCCGGCCGGCGGGGTCGGCGAGCACGAAGTCCCGCGACCCGTTCGGCCGGCGGTAGAGCAGCCGGTCGTCGGTGACCCAGACCACGTCGGCGGTGGGCAGCGGGTTCACCACCCGGCCGGTGGCCGTCTCGACCAGCAGCGGTTCCCGCTGGCCCTGGACGACCACGAGCTTTCCGTCCGGCGACCACGCATCGGGGCCGGCGGGCGCGCCCGGCACGGTGACGAGGCGGGTGGGGCGGCCGTCGTCGGCCGAGAAGAGCTGCACGCCCTTCGCGAGATCCCGCGGTTCACTTTCCGGCGCGTCACGGGCGGTCAGCGTCAGCCCCACCTCCCGACCGCCCCGCATCCAGGTGAAGTCGCAGAAGTCGGTGCAGGACCAACCCAGCTTCCCCACCCGATGGGTCCTTTTCGTGCCGTCGGTGGCC
>NZ_JBSSLX010000174.1:0-12310 GCF_053890995.1 Micromonospora sp. I033
CGCGCTCGATCACCGGCGCGCCACGGCCGGCCTCGCCGTCGACGGAGGGCGCCGAGTATTGCAGGCCCTGCTGCTGCGGCGCGCGGTTGAGACCCTTGGCGCGGATCTCCACCGGCTTCTCCAGCAGTTGGACCTCCTCGGCCTCCGGCGCGGGCTCCTCCACCTGCACGTCCAGGTTGTAGAGGAAGCCGACCGTCTCCTCCTTGATGCCGTCCATCATGGTGGCGAACATGTCGAAGCCCTCGCGCTGGTACTCGATGACCGGGTCGCGCTGGGCGTACGCCCGCAGGCTGATGCCCTCCTGCAGGTAGTCCATCTCGTAGAGGTGCTCGCGCCACTTGCGGTCGATCACCTGGAGCAGGACCATCCGCTCGAGCTGGCGTACCGCCTCCTCGCCGAGCTGCTCCTCGCGCCGGTCGTACGCGGCGTGCGCGTCCTCCTTGAGGCGGGCGAGCAGGAAGTCCTGGTCGAGGCCGGCCCGGGAGCCCACCTCCTCCTCCAGCTCCTCGATGGTGACGCCCACCGGGTAGAGCTGCTTGAGGTTCGACCAGAGCTGGTCGAGATCCCAGTCCTCGGCGTAGCCGTCGCTCGTGGCGCCCACCACGTACGCACCGACCACGTCGTCGAGCATGTTGCGGACCTGCTCGGAGAGGTCCTCGCCGTTGAGCACCCGGAGGCGCTCGGCGTAGATCACCTGGCGCTGCTTGTTGAGCACCTCGTCGTACTTGAGGACGTTCTTGCGGATCTCGGCGTTCTGGCCCTCGATCTGGGCCTGCGCGCTCTTGATCTGGCGGGTGACCATCTTCGACTCGATGGGCACGTCCTCCGGGATGTTGAAGCGCTCCATCACCGCCTCGACGGCACCGGCCCGGAAGCGCTTCATGAGGTCGTCCTGCAGCGACAGGTAGAAGCGGGACTCGCCCGGGTCACCCTGCCGGCCGGCGCGACCGCGCAGCTGGTTGTCGATCCGGCGGGACTCGTGCCGCTCGGTGCCCAGCACGTAGAGGCCACCGGCGGCGGCGACCTCCTCCGCCTCGACATCGCAGGCCTGCTTCCACTTCGGCAGGATCTCCTCCATCGCCTTCGCGTACTCCTCCGGCTGCTCGACCGGGTCGAGACCGCGCTGGCGGAGTTCGTTGGCGGCGAGGAACTCGGCGTTGCCGCCGAGCAGGATGTCCGTGCCGCGGCCGGCCATGTTGGTGGCGACCGTGACCGCACCCTTGCGCCCGGCCTGGGCGACGATCTCCGCCTCCTTGGCGTGGAACTTCGCGTTCAGCACCGAGTGCGGGATGCCCCGGCGGCGCAGCATGTGGGAGAGGATCTCGGAGTTCTCCACCGAGACCGTGCCGACCAGCACCGGCTGGCCCTGCTCGTGCCGCTCGGCGATGTCCTCGACCACGGCGTTGAACTTGGCCTTCTCGGTCTTGTAGATGACGTCCGCCCGGTCGAGGCGGACCATCGGCCGGTGCGTCGGGATGGTCACGACGCCGACCTTGTAGACCTTGTTGAACTCGCTCGCCTCGGTCTGGGCCGTGCCGGTCATGCCGGAGAGCTTCTCGTAGAGGCGGAAGTAGTTCTGGAGGGTGATGGTGGCCAGGGTCTGGTTCTCCTGCTTGATCTCCACCCCCTCCTTGGCCTCGATCGCCTGGTGCATGCCCTCGTTGTAGCGGCGGCCGTGCAGGATGCGGCCCGTGAACTCGTCGACGATGAGGACCTCGCCGTCGCTGACGATGTAGTCCTTGTCGCGCTTGTAGAGCTCCTTGGCCTTGATCGCGTTGTTCATGTAGCCAACGAGCGGGGTGTTGACCGACTCGTAGAGGTTGTCGATGCCGAGCCGGTCCTCGATCTTGGCGACACCGCGCTCGGTGATGGCGATCGTGCGCTTGGCGTGGTCGACCTCGTAGTCGCCCTCACCGTCGGTGCCGGGCTGGAGGCGGGCCACCACGGCGGCGAACTCCTGGTACCAGCGGGCGGAGTGCTCGGCCGGGCCGGAGATGATCAGCGGGGTGCGGGCCTCGTCGATGAGGATCGAGTCGACCTCGTCGACCACCGCGAAGAAGTGACCGCGCTGGACCAGCTCGTCCCGCGACCAGGCCATGTTGTCGCGCAGGTAGTCGAAGCCGAACTCGTTGTTGGTGCCGTAGGTGATGTCGCACTCGTAGGCCGCCCGGTGCTCGCTGGCCGGCCGGTTGGGCAGCACCACGCCGACGGTGAGGCCCAGGAACTCGTGCACCCGGCCCATCCAGGCGGCGTCGCGCTCGGCCAGGTAGTCGTTCACCGTGACCACGTGCACGCCCTTGCCGGCGAGCGCGTTCAGGTAGACCGGCATGACCGAGGTCAGGGTCTTGCCCTCACCGGTCTTCATCTCGGCGATGTTGCCGAAGTGCAGCGCCGCACCGCCCATCACCTGGACGTCGTAGGGCCGCTGGCCGAGCACCCGCGAGGCGGCCTCCCGGCACACCGCGAACGCCTCGGGCAGCAGGTCGTCGAGGGTCTCCCCGTCGGCGAGCCGCTCCTTGAACTGGTCGGTCATGTCCCGCAGCTCGTCGTCGGTGAGGTTGACGTAGTCGTCCTCGATCGAGTTGACGGCGGCGGCGATGGCCTTGAGCCGACGCACCATGCGGCCCGCGCCAGCGCTAAGGACCTTTTCCAGAATCGACACGGATCAACGCTCCCCTAGACAGTCTCGAACCATCGTAGGCGCTCGGGCGCGGTGATGGTCACTGGTGGCGGCGGTCCGGGGCCGCGAACCCGACATAACGCCGAGCGGGTGCGCTGACCGGCGGTAATCGGGTTACGCCGTCCGCGAACGATCCGGCACGATGGCTCGGGTGGAGCCTGTGGAGATCATCGAGGACGGCCTGCTGCTGCGGCCCTGGCGAGCGGAGGACGCCGACGCGGTGTACCGCGCCTGCCAGGATCCGGACATCCAGCGCTGGACCACCGTACCTCGCCCGTACCTGCCCGAACACGCCCTGGGATTCGTGACCACGATCAGCGGGACGGCCTGGACGGAGGGCACCGGGGCGCACTTCGCGGTCTGCGACCCCGACACCGGCGAGCTGCTCGCCTCCTGCGGGCTGGTCGCGATCAACCGGGGCCTCGACTCCGCCGAGGTGGGCTACTGGACCGCGCCCTGGGCCCGCGGCCGGGGCGTCGCGGTCCGGGCCACCCGGGCGGTCGCCCGCTGGGCGTTCGACGCGCTCAAGGTGCGCCGGCTCATCTGGCAGGCGGAGGTCGGCAACCACGCCTCCCGGCTGGTCGCGCTCCGGGCCGGCTTCCGGGTCGAGGGCGAGCTGCGGCTGGCCCACCCGGCGGTCGACGGCCGCCAGGAGGGCTGGATCGGCTCGCTCCTCCCGGCCGAGCTGGCCGCGCCCGGCGAGCCGTTCCCGTACGGCCCGGACACCCTGGAGGCCCGCCGGGCGGCGGTCTTCGGCCGGCCACAACCGGTCCTGTTCGCCACCTCCGGCGCCACCGAGCTGCGGCTGCGCCCGCTGGAGGAGCGCGACGTCGAGGCGCTCGTGACCACCTGCCGGGACGAGGAGACCATCCGCTGGACCACGGTGCCGCACCCCTACCAGCGGGAGCACGCCGAGGGCTTCCTGCGGGACGTCGCGCAGGCGGCCTGGGCCCGGGGCACCGGCGCCTCCTACGCCGTCGCGGACGCCGAGGACCGGTATGTCGCCTCGATCGACCTGCGCATCTCCCCCGGCACGCCGCTCGTCGCCGACGTGGGCTTCATGACCGCGCCGCACGCCCGGGGGCGCGGTCACCTGCCGGCCGCGCTGGCCGCGCTCTGCGCCTGGGGCTTCACCACGCTCGGGCTGGCCCGGGTCGAGTGGCGGGCCAACGTGGGCAACACCGCCTCCCGACGGGCCGCCGAGAAGGCCGGCTTCACCGTCGAGGGCACCCTCCGCGGCGGCGTGCAGCACCGCGGGGAACGGCAGGACGTCTGGGTCGGCGGGCTGCTCCCGCAGGACCTGCGGTGACGCCGGAGATCATCGAGGCGTACGGGGTGCGGCTGCGGCGGGATCGGCTCACCGACGTGACGGACACGGCCGCCGCCTGCGCCGACCCGCTCACCCAGCGGTTCCTGCCCGGCCTGCCCGACCCGTACACCGAGGAGAGCGCCCGGTGGTGGATCACCGAGGGCGCACCGGCGGCCTGGGCCGGCGGTGGCGCGGCGTACGTGATCGCCGACCCGGCCACCGACCGGCTGATCGGCGCGGCCGGCCTCAGCCACCCGGTGAAGGAGCGTGGGCAGGCGGAGATCGGCTACTGGGTCGCGCCGTGGGCGCGCGGCCGGGGCGTCGCCACGGCCGCCACCCGCGCGCTGGCCGAGGCGGCCTTCGCCGCCGGCACCGTCCGGCTCGAACTGCTCACCCAGGAGGAGAACGCGGCCAGCCAGCGGGTGGCGCTGGCCGCCGGGTTCCGGCACGAGGGGGTACGCCGGTCGGCCGGCCAGGGTCGGGACGGTCGGCACGACCTGGCCGTCTGGGTACGCCTCGCCGGCGACCCGCCCGGGCCGACCGCCCGGCTGCTGCCGGACCTGCCCGAGGGCCGGCTCACCGACGGCGTGGTGACGCTGCGCCGGCTCGGACCGGCGGACGCCGAGGCGCTGTACCGGCTGCACACCCTGCCGGAGGTGGTGGCGAACCGGGTCCCGCCGGTGGCGCCGGACCGGGCGTCGATCGAGCGGCGCTGCCGGCTGGCGGAGAGCCACTGGCTGGCGGGCCGCTCCGCCGACCTCGCGATCCTCGACGCGGCGACCGGCGCGGTGGTCGGCGGCTGCGCCCTGGTGTACGACGAGCCCGCCACCGGCCAGGGCATGCTCGGCTACAGCCTGCTGCCCGAGGCGCGCGGCCGGGGGTTGGCCACCCGGGCGGTGGGGCTTCTCGCCGGCTGGGCGTTCGGTGTCGGGTTGGCCCGGCTCTGGGCGGGCACCCGGCTGGAGAACGCCGCCTCCCAGCGGGTGCTGGTGAAGGCGGGGTTCCGGCGGGAGGGGCTGCTGCGCGGCCGGCTCCCCGGCCCGGACGGCGCCCGCACCGACTCGGTGGTCTTCGGCCTGCTGTCGACCGACCGCACCCACTGACGGCGGAAGCCGTGGTGGTCGCCCACCACGGCTTCCGGCCGTGTGTCCTTGAGGGGTGGTCAGTGGTCAGGTGTCGAGCGAGATGATCCCGTAGTCGTAGGCGTGCCGGCGGTAGACCACGCTCGGGCGGCCCGACTCCTTGTCCTGGAACAGGTAGAAGTCGTGGCCGACCAGTTCCATCTGGAACAGGGCGTCGTCGACCGTCATCGGCTCGGCGGGGTGCACCTTCGCCCGCGCGATGTGCCAGGGCTGGTCGTCGGGTTCCTCGTAGCTGCTCTCGTCGGGTCGTTCCGCGACGGCGGTGGCCGTCCCGTGCCCGTTCAGCGCCGCGAGGCCGGGACCGTCGAGGTCGGCCACCGGCAGGCCGGCGGTGGCGGCGGCGACGGAGAGCGGCGCGTGCCGGCCGCGGTGCACCCGGCGGCGGTCGGCCGCCCGGCGGAAGCGCGTGTCCAGCTTGGCGATGGCGGCGTCCAGCGCGCTGTAGAAATCATTCGTGCAGGCCTCGGCCCGGATCACCGGACCGCGCGTCACGCAGGTGATTTCCACCCGCTGGCAGTGATCGGCCTGGCGCGGATTGCGCTCGTGGAACAACTCGACGTCCACGCGAATGAGCTTGTGGTCGTAGCGTTCGATCTTTGCGAGCTTCTCGGCTACGTGCACCCGGTAATGGTCCGGCACTTCGACGTTACGGCCCTTGACCACGATGTCCACGTGACCTCCCTTGTTCGGACGGTCGTTCGGTCCGGATCTTTCCGGTCGACGCACCCAGGGAGAACCCCGTTCGGCGTCGACCGATGGTGTACGGCTACGCCTCCTTCCAGTGCCGGGGGAAGGTTGGCAACCCTCCTACCCCCGACACGAAAACGCTAACTCCTGTTCGGCCACCAGTCACCCCCAGTTGCCGGGAGAGGCCGCGAAATTTAACAGCTCATACACCATGGGGTGAAACGGAAACACGAAGCGTCACTAATGGTGCCGCTTTTGCGTTGCGGCGAGCACCGCCGCGACCTTTGGCGTCATTCCCGCGTCGTGCAGGATGCGGCTCACCGCCGCCAGGGTCGCCCCGGTGGTGACGATGTCGTCCAGCAGCACCACCGGCCCGGCCGCCCCGCCGGCGCGGCGCAGCCGGAACGCCGCCTCGGCCGCGGCGGCCCGGCCGGCGCTGTCCAGCGCCACCGAGTCCGGCCGGGGCAGCGCGCGCAACGGCCGGAGCACGCGTACCGGCCAACCGGCCGCGCGCAGCCGGGCCGCCGCGTGGCGGGTGAGCCGGTCCAGGTGGTCGCCGTACCGGGCCCGGGCCGCCCGCGCGGTGTCCGGCACCGCCACCAGGGTCACCGGGCCAGGCGGGCCCACCGCGGCGGCCACCACCTCGGCCAGCAGCGCGCCCAGCGGCCGGGCCAGCCCGTGCCGGCCCCGTTCCTTGTACGCCAGCAGCCCGTTGCGCAGCGCGCCCCCGTACGGGCCGAGGGCGACGCAGGGCGGCAGGCCGGCCGGGGCCGGATCGGGGCGGGTCGGAGCGGGCGCCAGCGTCTCCAGCTCGCTCACGCACCGGGGGCAGAAGCCCTGGCGCAGGCCCGGGACGCGCTCCCCGCAACCGGCGCACCCGGCCGGCAGCACCAGGTCCGTCAGGTCCGACCAGAGCCCGCCCAGGTCCGGCACCGGCGCCTCAGTAGAGGAAGAAGGGGGCGGTCGGGTTGGTCGCCCGGCTGCCCGCCGGCACGTCCAGCACCTGTTCCCGCTTGATGTTCTCGAACGGGTTGTTCCGGTAGGCCGCCCGGTTCGCCTCGTACATGTACGACAGCGCCGGCGGCCCGCCGACCGCGCCGCCCGGGTAGGCCGCCAGTTGGGTCACCTCGGCGCCGATGTCCGTCTTGAGCGCGATCTCCCAGGCGCCGTCGACCGTGATCTGGTGGATGGCCGGCCGGTCCGCCTCGTTGCCGGCGAGGACCAGTTCGTGCTCGTTGAGCCAGTCGACGGCACTGATCCCGGTGAGCAGGATGGCCAGCCGGCGCGGCTGGCCCACGCTCACCACGCCGCCGTCGGCGTTCACCGCGGCCACGTAGAGGGCACCGCCGCTGACCAGGGCGATCCGGTGCCCGTCGAGGGACCCGGCGACCGCCACGACCGGGCCGGGCACGGCCAGCGGGACCAGGCTCATCCCGGCCGACCCGTCGAACCGGTAGAGCTTGCCGTCCGCCGCCACCAGGCCGGCGGGATGCCGCTCGTCCAGCGAACGGAGCCAGGTGGGTCGGCCCAGCGTGCCGTACGTGTGGTCGCTGGTGTCGAACACCGTCACCGGCTCCGGGCCGGAGCCGACCTTGAGCCGCTGCCGGCGGTCCGTTCCGGTCACCACCAGCGCTGCCAGCACCTGGTCGTCGGCGCGGGCGAGCGCCGCGGCGACCACGTTCTTGTTGACGGCGGGCGCCAGTGGGACGGCGGCTCGCGCCTCGTTGGCGATGGCGAGCGGGCGGATGGCGCCGTCGTAGACGCTGAAACGCGCCGGGGCCTCCCCGGCCGGGTAAGCGGCGTGCGCCGCCCGCTCCTGCTCGAGGTCGACGGTGCGCCGCTTCTGGTTCTGGATCTTCAGATCGAGCTGGCCCTCCAGCTCCGGCAGCGACCAGGCGAGCTGGGTGGCGAGCAGGCCGAGCTTCTTGTCGTCGGCCCCCGGCATGGTGAGGTTGACCTCCCAGTGCCCGTCCGCGCCGGTGGCGTTGTTGATCGGCCGGGTGCCGTCGGGCAGCCCGGTGACCCCCGGGGCCAGCCAGTCGGACGGGCCCCCGGTCAGCCACTTCACGACGTCGGTGACCCGCCGCTCGGCCGGCACCGACGAGGGCAGGTAGCGCAGGTCTGGCACGAGCCGCGACTGGTCCGAGTTCCAGAAGTAGATGGTGCGCGACCGGTAGTACGCCCGCAGCGCGCTGTCGCTGATCAGCAGCCGGTTCGGCACGTCGGTGAGGAGCAGCCCCGGACCAGCCGGGTCGGCCCGGCGGAGCGGGAACACGTACTCGGTCTCGCTGGCCACCGGCGGCGCCAGGGTGCCGTCGGCGCGCAGCACGCCGACCTGCTGCACCTTGACCGTCACCTCGCTGGTGCCCTGGTTGTTGGGCGGCGTGACCTCGGGCTTCTCCCGGAGCCGGACCACGGTCAGCTCGATCTCACTGCTCTGCTGCTTCTCGGTCAGCAGGTTCTTCGCCTCCGGCGCGATGAACTGCTTGACCCGGGAGTACGCCTGCTCGCGCTCCCCGGCGGCGGCCGCCCTCAGGTAGTTGTCGATGAACGGGCCGGGCTCGGCACTGTCGCCCGGGGTGGGCGGCCGCGCGGGGCTGCCGTTGAGGGCGCCGGCTTCGGCGGGCGGACCCGAGCCGTCGACCTGGACCTCGGTCTCCTGCGGGATCCCGCAACCGGCCAGCCCGGCGGGAAGCAGCAGGCCGGACACCAGGGCGACCAGCACCCGCCTGCCGACCTTCGTCCGCGCCCTCGGGGCTCGCCCACTCCTCGCGCTCATGACGTCACCTCGGCCCGGTCGTCGTGCTCCGCCGGCCCGATGGCCAGCGAACCGGCGCCGCTGCCGGGCCCGATGGCGAGCGGGCCGCCGCTGCGCGGACCGCCGAACGGCAGGGTGGCGTCGGCCGGCACCAGCCGCAGCGGTGAGGTGGTCAGCCGGTCGCCGGCGCGGGCCGGCAGGGTCAGCCGGAACTGGGCGCCCTGCCCGGGCGCGCCCCACGCCTCCAGCCAGCCGCCGTGCAGCCGGGCGTCCTCGAGGCTGATCGACAGGCCCAGCCCGGTGCCGCCGGTCTGCCGGGCCCGGGACGGGTCGGCCCGCCAGAAGCGGTTGAAGACCAGCTTCTCCTCGCCCGGCTTGAGCCCGACGCCGTGGTCCCGCACGGTGACCGCCACCGCGCTGTCGTCCATGCCGAGGGTGATCCGCACGGGCTTGGCCTCGCCGTGCTCGACGGCGTTGCCGACCAGGTTGCGCAGCACCCGCTCGACCCGGCGCGGGTCCACCTCGGCGATCACCGGGCTGTCCGGCAGGTCCAGCTCGATGGCCACCCCGACCCGCTCGGCCAACCCGGCGAGGCGCTCGGCCACCCGGTGCACCACCGGCACCAGGTCGGTGGGCTCGCTGTCGAGCATGGCGAAGCCGGCGTCGAAACGGCTGATCTCCAGCAGGTCGGTGAGCAGTTCCTCGAACCGGTCCAGCTCGGCCTGGAGCAGCTCGGCGCTGCGCGCCACCGCCGGATCGAACTCGTCCCGCTCGGCGAAGATCAGGTCGGCGGCCATCCGGACGGTGGTCAGCGGCGTCCGCAGCTCGTGCGAGACGTCGGAGGTGAACCGCCGTTGCAGCCGGGACATCTCCTCCAGCCGGAGGATCTGCCGTTGCAGATTGGTCGCCATCTGGTTGAACGAGGCGGCGAGCAGGGCCAGGTCGTCCTCGCCGTTGACCACCATGCGCTGGTCGAGCAGGCCGGCGGAGAGCCGCTGCGCGGTCCGGGCGGCCACCCGGACCGGGGTCACCACCAGGCGGGTGACCAGGGCGGCGAGCAGGCCGAGCAGGAGCACCAGGGCCGCGCCGGTGGCCACCACGGTGGCCCGGGCGTCGGCCGCGGTGGCGTCCTGCCGGGTCAGCGGTACGAGGTAGTAGAGCTCCAGCTGCCCGAACCGGGTCGGCACCGGCGAGCCGTAGA
This sequence comes from Micromonospora sp. I033, assembly GCF_053890995.1. Lineage (NCBI taxonomy): Bacteria > Bacillati > Actinomycetota > Actinomycetes > Micromonosporales > Micromonosporaceae > Micromonospora > Micromonospora sp. I033. Next base: position 9,778 of record NZ_JBSSLX010000174.1, read on the forward strand.
CCAGGTACTTGGTGCGCTGGCCGTCGAGCGTGCCGGTGCGGACCTGGTGGGCGACGTTCCCGGCCGCCACCGAGGTGCGCAGCTCCCGACTGATCAACGGGCGGACCTGCACGTCGGGCGAGGTGCGCGGCTCGATGAACTCGGTGAAGTTGTCGGCGGTGATCGCCACCACCACGCCGCTGGTCTGCGCCGGGTCGCCGCCGGCCAGGTAGTTGACCGTGCCGTCGATGGTGTCCTGGAGCTGGGCCTCCTGCGGCTGGCTGTAGAGGTTGAACTGCTTCGAGGCGTAGTCGCTGCCGTTGCGCAGGCGCAGCAGGACATCGGTCTCGGCGTTCTCCAGCAGGATGTTCGTGAGCTTGTCGGCGATCAGGTACGCGAAACCGCCCACCAGCAGGCTGGACGCCACCAGTGTGATGGTCACCACACGGACCTGGAGCGACCGCCGCCAGGTCTGGTGCACGCCGGCGGCCAGCCGGGCCGTGCGGCCGGCCAGGACGCGCCACAGCGCCCGCGCGGCGCGGAGCCGGCGGGACGCGGTGGTCGGCGAGTCGGGGGGCGGGGAGGTCACCACAGTGCTGACCAGGCTATCCGGTGCCCGCCTTGTAACCCACGCCCCGAACGGTGAGGATGATTTCAGGTCGCTCCGGATCCGGCTCGATCTTGGCGCGCAGCCGCTGCACGTGCACGTTGACCAGGCGGGTGTCGGCGGCGTGCCGGTAGCCCCAGACCTGCTCCAGCAGCACCTCCCGGGTGAAGACCTGGCGCGGCTTGCGGGCGAGCGCGACCAGCAGGTCGAACTCCAGCGGCGTCAGCTTCACCTCCTCGCCGTCCCGGCTCACCGTGTGCGCGGGCACGTCGATGGTGATCTGGTTGCCGGGCGGGCCGATGGTGAGCAGCTCCGGCGCCACGTCCTCGCCCCGGCGCAGCCGGGCCCGCATCCGGGCCACCAGCTCCTTGGGCTTGAACGGCTTGACCACGTAGTCGTCGGCCCCGGATTCCAGCCCGAGCACCACGTCGACCGTGTCGCTCTTGGCGGTCAGCATGACGATGGGCACGCCGGACTCGCCCCGGATGGCCCGGGCCACGTCGATGCCGCTCATGCCGGGCAGCATCAGGTCGAGCAGGACGATGTCGGGCCGGCTGTCACGGAACGCGGCCAGTGCCCGTTCTCCGTCCGCGACGAAGGAGGGCACGAAGCCCTCGCTGCGCAGGACGATGCCGAGCATCTCGGCGAGTGCGGGGTCGTCGTCGACCACCAGTACCCGGGCTCTCATGGGGTTTATCGTTCCATCCCCGTTCGCTAGGAGGGTGCGCCGTCTTCACGGCACGGTAGCGCCGAGGGCGGTCCGGCACCACAGCTGACGGCGTGGCCGCCCGCGTGGCGCGCTGCGGCGGACGGGTCCACCGGACGCGGACGCGCCGTGCAACCATGATCCCTCGGGCGTGTCGCCGCCCGCCACCTCCACCCGTCCGCCAGGAGTGCCCGTGCCCGACGCCGGCCCGACCGCGGCGCTCCCGCGCCGCCCGCTGACGGTCGGTGAGCTGCTCGACTCGGCCGTCCTGCTGCTGCGCGACCAGGCCCGGGTGCTCGTCCCGCTCGCCGTCCTGCTGGCCCTCGGCGAGCAGGCCCTGCTGCACCCGCTGCGGGTGCTGGCCGACGCCCGGCCGCCCGAGTGGTGGTTCGACCCGGACCGGCTCGGCTGGTACTGGCTGCTGCTCGCGCTCGGCGCCGGCACCGAGGCGATGATCATCGCGCTGCTCGGCAGTCCGGCGGCCCGGGGCGCCGGAGCCGCCCTGCTGGGCCGCCGCACCGGGCCCCGCGAGCTGCTGCGCGACGCCCGCTGGGGGGCCACCCTGCTGGCCGGGGCCACGGTCGGGCTGACCGTCCTGCTCGCCGGGCTGGCCGGCCCGGCGTGGTTCGTCGCGTACGGCCTGCTCGGCGCGGTGGTGCCGGTGCTCGTGGTGGACCGGGTGCCGGCGTACCGGGCGCCGGGGCGGGCCCTGCGGCTGGCGGTCCGGGTCGGCGGGCGGGCCGCCGCCATCCGGCTGCTCGGCTACCTGGGCTGGTGGCTGATCCGGCTCGGCATCGGGCTGGGCGTCTACCACGGCCTCGGGCTGCTGGGCCTGTTCGACGTCTCCGCCTGGGCGCTGCCGGTCGCCACCGTCGCCTGGGTGGCGGTGAACGCGGTCGCCTACCCGGCGCTGGCCTGCCTGGACGCCGTGCTGCACCTGGAGACCCGGATGCGCACCGAGGGCCTGGACATCCGGCTCTCCCGCGCCCCGGAGGGCACCCCGGAGCCCGTCCTGCTGGCGGTGCCCCGGTGAGCCGGTGGTGGACCGAGACGGTCGCCGCGCTGGGCGACGCCCTACCACTGCCGCTGGCCGCCCTGCTCCTGCTGGCCGGGGCGCTGCTGGTCGCGCTGGCCTGGTACTTCTTCCCGGCATGGGCGCCCCGCCGGCTGCCCCGGCTCGGCCGGCCACGGCTCCCCCGGCTCCGGCTGCCCCGGCTGCGCCTGCCCCGGCTGCGGCGGCC
>NZ_JBSSLX010000175.1:0-12077 GCF_053890995.1 Micromonospora sp. I033
AAGCCGCTAACGGCTCACACTGGGCGCCACAACTCCATGATCGACGGCAGGAGCGGAGCGACTCAGCGGGCGTCGAGGAGGGGTTGGCGAGGGTTCCAGGGGTCGCCGCCGGCCGCGTCGCGGCGGCGGCGGGCGATCGCCGACAGCGCCTCCAGCACCACCCGGTTGCCGAGGTACGCGGTGATGTCGGCGTGGTCGTAGGGCGGTGCGACCTCGACCACGTCCACCCCGACCACCGGCAGCTCGTAGCAGACCCGGCGGACCGCGTCGAGGAGCTGCCGGGAGGTCAGCCCGCCCGGTTCGGGGGTGCCGGTGCCCGGGGCCATGCCGGGGTCGACCACGTCCACGTCGACGGAGAGGAAGACGCCCTCGCACTCGTCGGTGGCGATGCCGAACGCCTCGGTGAGGCACTCGTCCAGACCGCGCGCCACCACCTCGGTCATCTCGTACGAGCGCATCCGCTGCTCGGCCATCCAGGACAGGGTCTCCGGACCCGGCCAGTAGCCGCGCAGGCCGATCTGGAGGAAGCGGTCGCCGCGTACCGCGCCGGACTCGATGAGCCGGCGCATCGGCTGGCCGTGCCCGTGCAGCGAGCCGAACTCGATGTCCCCGGTGTCGGCGTGCGCGTCGAAGTGCACCAGCGACACCCGGCCGAGCCCGTGGTGCCGGGCCACCCCGGTGGCGTCCGGCAGGGCGATCGAGTGGTCGCCGCCGAGCACGATCGGGATGGCACCGGTCGCGGCGACCGCGTGCACCGCGGTCTCCAGGGCGCCCAGCGAGCGCTCGATGTCGCCGGAGAACATCTCGACGTCGCCCGCGTCGTAGACGCAGAGGTCCTGCAGCGCGTCCACGCGCAGGGCCAGGGACGGGCGGGACCCGTCGTGCGGCAGGTAGCAGGCCTGGCGGATGGCGGACGGGCCGAACCGGGTGCCCGGCCGGTGCGAGGTGCCGCCGTCGAAGGGCGCGCCGATGATCACCACGTCGGCGTCCGCGTACGTCACCGGCTCCTCGACCGTGCACGGCGGTACGCCGAGGAACGTCACGTCGGGGCCGAACATCGGGCCGTAGCGGGTCACCGCTCCTCCATTCCCCACGGCGAGCCGTAGCCGGTGAGCAGGTCGAGGAAGGGCACCGGGGGCAGCGCCTCGGGACCGAGGACGCCGGTGCCGGACCAGGCGCCGCCGGCCAGCAACTCCAGGGCCACGACCGGGTTGACCGCGGTCTGCCAGACCACCGCCTGGTGACCGTACTCGGCCATCGACCACTCGTTGTCGACCACGTGGTAGAGGTAGACCTTGCGCGGCCGGCCGTCCACCCCGGTGCCGGTCACGTACGTGCCGGCGCAGGTCTTGCCGCGCATCCGGTCGCCGAGCGTGGCCGGGTCGGGCAGGCAGGCCGCCACCACGTCGCGCGGCGACACGTCGACACCGCGGACGCGCACCGGGGAAACAGCGTCCAGGCCGAGCTTGTGCAGCGTCTTCAGCACCTCGATGAACTCGTCGCCGAGGCCGTACTTGAAGGTGACCCGCTTCGCCTTGACCCAGCGCGGGATGAGCAGCACCTCCTCGTGCTCCACGTTGACGCACTCGACCGGGCCGATCCCTTCGGGGAACTCGAACACCTCGGGCTCGGAGAACGGCGGGGTGGTGTACCAGCCCCGTTCGGCCTCCCAGACCACCGGCGGGTTCAGGCACTCCTCGATGGTGGTCCAGATGGAGAACGACGGGGCGAAGTCGTAGCCGTCGACGGTGAGGTTCGCGCCGTCGCGTACCCCGATCTCGTCGATCTCGGTGAACAGCTCGTCGGCGGCGTAGCGGGCGAAGACGTCGGAGAGGCCCGGTTCGACGCCGATGCCGCAGAGCGCGAGGCGGCCGGCCTCCGCCCAGGCGGAGGCGGCGGCGAACTGCTCGTCGCCGAGCTTCACCCCGGTCTCGGCGTGCGGCGCGTCCGGGTGCGGCCGGGACAGCGACATCGCCATGTCCAGGTAGTCGGCCCCGGCGGCGAACGCGCCGTCGAAGATCGGCATGACGAAGCGCGGGTCGACCGCGTTCAGCACGTGGGTGATCCGGTGTTCCCGGCAGAGCGCGGCGACCGCCTCGGCGGAGGAGGCGTCGACGGTCGCGGCGACGAACCGGTCGCCGTGGCCGGCCACCGCCCGCGCGGCGCGGGCGGGGTCGTGGTCGGCGACCACCATGGTCTCGAAGAAGGAACGACGGGCGGCGATGGATACGGCGGCGGAGCCGACGCCACCGGCGCCGACGAGGAGGATACGCATCAGGAGTCGAACCCCAGTCCAAGACGATCGAGAGTACGGAGCCAGAGGTTGCGCCGCCCCTCCCGCGCGTCGGCGCGGGCGAGCGACCAGCGGGTGAGGTTGATGCCGGTGGCCCGGATCGGCTCCGGCGGGAACGGCAGCGGCTTGCGGCGGACCAGGTCGAGGCGCGTCAGCGGGGTCTCCTCCCCGCCGAGCAGGTCGAGCATCACCCGGGCGCCGAACCGGGTCGCCCCGACGCCGAGCCCGGTGAACCCGGCCGCGTACGCCAGCCGCCCCTCGTAGGCGGTGCCGAAGAACGCGCAGAACCGGGTGCAGGTGTCGATGACCCCGCCCCAGCGGTGGCTGAACCGCAGCCCGTCCAGCTGGGGGAAGGTCGTGAAGAAGTGCGACGCCAGCGCGGTGAAGGTGGCCTCGCGCTGCTCCAGCTCCGGGGCCATCCGGTTGCCGTAGTGGTAGATCGCGTCGTAGCCGCCGAACAGGATCCGGCCGTCGGCGGTGATCCGGTAGTAGTGGAACTGGTTGCCAGTGTCGGCCAGCCCCTGCCGGTTGCGCCAGCCGATGGCGTCCCGTTGGGCGGGCGTCAGCGGCTCGGTCATCAACGCGTAGTCGTAGACCGGCACCAGCCAGGCGCGCAGCCGGCGCAGCAGCGGCGGGAACGCGTTGGTGGCGAGCACCACCTGCCGGGCCCGGACGGCACCGGGCGCGGCGTCCGGGCCGCCGGCCGTGGCCGCGCGCAGCGCGACCCCGTCGCGGGCCAGCCCGGTGACCCGGGTGTGCTCGTGGATCCGGACGCCCAGGTCGAGCGCCGCCCGGCGCAGCCCCCAGGCCAACCGCGCCGGGTCGAGCAGGGCCACCCGGTCCCGGTCCCACATCCCGCCCAGGTACGTGGGCGAGGCCACCTCGGCACGCACCTCGTCCCGGTCCAGCAGCCGCACGTCGTGGCCGTACCGGCGGGCCAGCTCGGCGTCCTCGGCGAGCCCGGCGAGCTGGTACGGCTCGACGGCCACCGCCAGCTCCCCGGTGCGCTCGAAGTGGCAGTCGATGCCGTGCTTCGCCACGGTGGCGGCGATGGCGTCCAGGTTCTCCCGGCCGAGCCGTTCCAGCTCGTCGATCTCGTCGGGCCACCGCTCGGCCCCGTTGGCGAGGCCGTGGGTGAGCGAGGCGGCGCAGAAGCCACCGTTGCGCCCGGACGCCGCCCAGCCGCAGGTGCCCGCCTCGACGAGGAGCACGTCCCGGTCCGGGTCGGCCTCCTTGGCGAGCAACGCGGTCCAGAGGCCGGAGTACCCGCCGCCGACCACCAGCAGGTCGGCGTCGTGGGCGCCGGTCAGCGGCGGCAGCGGGTCCGGGCGGTCCGGGCGGTCGAGCCAGTACGGGACGGGCGCGGCGTCGGCCAGCGCCCGGCCGGTATGCGGGAGTTTCATGACGCGCTCTTCGGGGCCCCGACGGCGGCGACGGGAGCCGCGAGAGCGGCGCGGCGGGCCCGGCGGCCGCGCAGCGAAGTGGCCCCGACGAGCAGCAGCGCGATCGCGAACATCGCCGTGCCGATGACGTTGACCTGCGGCGGGATGCCCCGCTGGGCGGCGCCCCAGACGTACATCGGGAAGGTGACCGTGGTGCCGGCGTTGAAGTTCGTGATGATGAAGTCGTCGAAGCTGAGCGAGAAGGCGAGCAGCGCGGCGGCCACGATGCCGGGCAGCACCAGGGGCAGGGTGATCCGCCGGAAGGTCTGCCACTCGGTGGCGTACAGGTCCATGGCGGCCTCCTCCAGCCGCCGGTCCATGCCGGCGAGCCGGGCCTTCACGGTGACCACCACGAACGACACGCAGAACATCACGTGCGCGATGACGATGGTCCAGAAGCCCTGCGGGATGCCGAAGCCGAAGTAGGCCCGGAGCTGGCCGTCCGACCAGACGAAGAGGGCGAGCAGCGAGGTGCCCATCACCAGCTCCGGCGTGGCCATCGGCAGGAAGATCAGCCCGTTGATCCCGGAGCGCCCCCGAAAGCTGTGCCGGACCAGGGCGAACGCCATCAGCGTGCCGAGCACCGTGGAGACCAGCGTGGCGATCAGGCCGATCTCCATGCTGCGGACCACCGCGTCGCACATGTCGGAGGTGGCGCAGGGGTGGGTCCAGTTGTCCAGGGTGAACTCGTTGAAGTCGTAGGACAGCCGGCTGGACGGCCGGTTGAAGGAGAGGCCGGCCACCACGATGATCGGCAGCGAGAGGTAGGCGAGGACGAGCAGGGCTACCCCCATCACCCACCGGTCGGCGAGCCAACGACGCATCAGAGCACCTCCTCCGTGCCGGCCTTGCGCAGGTAGACGAAGACGATCGCGAGGATCGCCGCCATCAGCAGGAACGACAGGGCCGCGCCCTGCGGGTAGTCCAGCCGGACCAGGAACGCCGAGTCGATGACGTTGCCGATCATGTATTCGTTCGGGGTGCCGAGCAGCTCGGCGTTGATGTAGTCGCCGGTGGCCGGGATGAAGAACAGCAGCGTGCCGGCGATCAGCCCGGGCATGGACAGCGGCAGGGTGACCTTGCGGAAGGCGCGCAGCGGGCTCGCGTACAGGTCGCTCGCCGCCTCCAGCAGCCGCGGGTCGAGCCGCTCCAGGCTCGCGTACAGCGGCAGCACCAGGAAGGGCAGGAAGTTGTACGTCAGGCCGAGCACCACCGCGAACGGGGTGGCCAGCAACCGGCCGTCCGCCCCGAGCAGGTGCACGTCGCGCAGCAGGCCGACCAGAGCGCCGTTGTCGGACAGGATGGTCTTCCAGGCCAGGGTGCGGACCAGGAAGCTGGTGAACATCGGCGCCACCACGGCGACCAGCAGCAGGTTCTTCCACCGGCCGGCCTTCTGCGCGATCGCGTACGCCAGCGGGTAGCCCAGCAGCAGGGCCAGCACCAGCGCGATCGCCGAGTAGAGGAAGGACCGGGCGAACTGCGGCCAGTAGACCTGCAGCGCGTCCCAGTAGTTGCCGATCTCCCAGGTCAGCACGTAGCCGGTGGCGAGGGATCCGCTCGGGTCGTAGAGGCTGGCCATGGCGAGCTGGATCAGCGGCAGGACGAAGAAGACCAGCAGCCAGACGGCGCCGGGCAGCAGCAGCAGGTACGGCAGCAGCCTGCTCCGCCCCCGCCGGGGCCCCGGCGGCGCGGCCGGCTGCCCCGCCGAGGTCGGTACGTGGGCCAGGGCGCTCATGACAGCGCACCCACCGGCGGCTCGTCGAGCAGCGGGCTGGTCTGGTCGTCCTCGCCGGCGGCCCGGGGCAGCAGGAAGGCGTGCCGCGGGTCCCAGTGCGCGGTCACCGGGGCGCCGACGGGCAGCCGCCCGCCGACCCCGCTGTTCGCGGCGAAGGCGGACAGCTCGCTGCCCCACGCCGTGCGCACCAGATACTGGGTGCTCACCCCGACGTACGAGGCGTCGGTGACCACCCCGCCGAGGTGCTGGTGGCCGGCGGGCACCTCGGCGGGGCCGCTGACCAGGTGCAGTTTCTCGGGGCGTACCCCGAGGAAGACCGACCCGTCGTCGGCCCGGGCCCGGCCGGCGGGCACCGCGAAGCGCGCGCCGTGCGCGGTGACCAGCACGTCGTCGCCGCTGCGGCCGGCGGCCTCGCCGGCCAGCAGGTTGGACTGGCCGAGGAAGTTCGCCACGAACGCGGTGGCCGGGTACTCGTAGATGTCGGCGGGGGCGCCGAGCTGCTCGATCCGGCCGGCGTTCATCACCGCGACCGTGTCGGCCATGGTCATGGCCTCCTCCTGGTCGTGGGTGACGTGCACGAAGGTGATGCCGACCTCGGTCTGGATCCGCTTCAGCTCGATCTGCATCTGCCGGCGCAGCTTGAGGTCGAGCGCGCCGAGGGGCTCGTCCAGCAGCAGCACCTGCGGGTGGTTGATGAGCGCCCGGGCAAGTGCCACGCGCTGCTGCTGGCCGCCGGAGAGCTGGGCCGGCCTGCGCCGGCCGTACCCTTCGAGCTGCACCAGCGCCAGCATCCGCTCGACCTGGTCGGTCACCTTGCGGATGCCGCGCCGGCGCAGCCCGAAGGCCACGTTCTCGTGGATGTCGAGGTGCGGGAAGAGCGCGTAACTCTGGAACACGGTGTTCACCGGCCGTTTGTACGGCCGCAGCCCGGCGATGTCCCGGTCGCCGAGCAGCACCTGCCCGCTGGTCGGTTCCTCCAACCCGGCGATCATCCGCAGGGTGGTGGTCTTGCCGCAGCCGGACGCCCCGAGCAGGGCGAAGAACGAGCCCTGCGGGATGGTGAGGCTGAGGTCGTCCACCGCGGTGAAGACGCCGAACCGCTTGGTCAGGTTGGCCAGCCGCAGATCGCCGGCCGGTGTCTCGTGTCCCATTGTCCTCACGCCCCGATGACCTGCTGGAACTTGGTCTCGTACTCCTTCTCCCGCTTCTCGTCCAGGGCCATGAAGACCTTGGACTTCGACAGCATCGCGTCGTCCGGGAAGATGAGCGTGTTCTGGGCCAGCTCCGGGTCGATCTTCTCCATCTCGGCCTGCGCGCCCTTGACCGGGCAGATGTAGTTGACGTACGCCGCGAGCTGCGCGGCGACCGCCGGGTCGTAGTAGTAGTTGATCAGCTCTTCGGCGTTGGCCTTGTGGGTCGCCTTGTTCGGCACGAGCATGTTGTCCGACCAGAGCATCACGCCCGAGTCGGGCACCACGAACTTGATCTTCTCGTCCTCGAAGCCGAGCTGGATCACGTCGCCGGACCAGCCGATGCAGGCGGCGATGTCGCCCTTGGCCAGGTCGGGGGCGTAGTCGTTGCCGGTGAACTTGCGGATCTGCTTGGAGTCCACGGCCTTCTTCAGCTTGTTCAGCGCGTCGTCGAACTGCGCCGTGGTGAAGTTCGCCGGGTCGTGCCCGTTGGACTGGAGCAGCAGGCCCATGGTGTCCCGCATCTCCGACAGCGCGGTCACCTTGCCCTTGAGGTCGGGACGGGTGAGCAGCTCGTCGACGGTGCGGATCTCCTTGGTCACCTTGGCGTTGTAGGCGAGCCCGGCCAGGCCGGACTGCCACGGGATGGCGAGCTGGTTGTCGGCGTCGAAGGAGCGGTTGCGCAGCGAGGGCAGCAGGTTCGCCTCGACGTTGGGCAGCTTCGCCTTGTCCAGCTTCTGGATCCAGCCGAGCCGGATCATCCGGGCCGCCATCCAGTCGGTGAGGACCATGATGTCGCGCCCGGTGGTCTGACAGCCGGCAAGCTGGTTCTGCACCTTGCCGAAGAACTCGTTGTTGTCGTTGACGTCCTCGGTGTACGTGACCTGGATCCCGGACTTCTTGACGAACGCGTCCAGGGTGGGGCGCTTGGACTCGTCCTTCTCGTCCACGTCCATGTACTGCGGCCAGTTCGAGAAGGCCAGTTTCTTCTCCGTGGCGGAGAGGTCGTCGCTCTTGCAACCGGCCTCGGTCTGCTGTGCGCCCTTGGTGCCGCAGCCGGCCAGAGTGCCCGCCGTGGCGAGCAGGGCGGCCGAGCCGAGGGTCCCGGTGAGCAGACCGCGCCGGGTGAGGCTCCGGAGGGGACTACGCATGTGACGACTCCTAGGGGGGTCATCGTCGGCGGCGGGACGGGGGTGACGCGCCGGCGGGAGGGTCAATGGCGATGGACGACTGATCCTGACATGAGGTGACCTCCCTTACAAGGGATTCCGTTGCGGGAATAGCCATGGACCACGAAATACGCCAGACTGCGCCGGGGCACTACGCTCAGCACGAGGATTCGGACATGGGGAGCGGACGATGGCCAACCGGCAACTGGAGAACGGCAACGGCAGCCGTCGCGTGACCGTGCGCGAGGGTGCCAGTCACGCTCTGCTCGACGACGTGGCCAAGCAGATCATCGAGCAGCTCCAGGAGGACGGGCGGCGCCCGTACGCGACCATCGGCAAGGCGGTCGGCCTCTCCGAGGCGGCCGTGCGCCAGCGGGTGCAGCGCCTGCTCGACGCCGGCGTCATGCAGATCGTCGCGGTGACCGACCCGCTCCAGCTCGGCTTCCCCCGCCAGGCCATGATCGGCCTGCGCACCGACGGCGACCTGGAGAGCGTGGCCGACCGGCTCGCCGAGTTCGAGGAGATCGACTACGTGGTGATCACCGCCGGGTCGTTCGACCTGCTGGCCGAGGTGGTCTGCCGCAACGACGAGCACCTGCTGGAGATCCTGCAGAAGCTGCGCGGGGTGCCGGGCGTGGTCTCCACCGAGGCGTTCGTCTACCTCAAGCTCCGTAAGCAGACCTACAGCTGGGGCACCGCCTGATACGGATTCCGTTGCGTCGGCAAACGCAGCTCGCTGAATCCGTCGTCATTCGCCCCACCCACTTGCGTTATCAGCATCGCCTGTGCGATAACCGTGGGCAGAGCGGCCGGTGTCACCCCTGACCGGCCCGAGACCCGATGGGGCTGACATGGCCAACGCCACCGACCACCTCTGGATGCACTTCACCCGGATGGCCAGCTACTCGGCCGGCGAGGTACCGACCATCGTGCGCGGCGAGGGCGCGTACGTCTGGGACTCGCAGGGCCGCCGCTACCTGGACGGGCTCGCCGGGCTCTTCGTCGTCAACGCCGGCCACGGCCGGACCGAACTCGCCGAGGCGGCCGCCAAGCAGGCCGGCGAGCTGGCCTACTTCCCACTGTGGTCGTACGCCCACCCGAAGGCCGTCGAGCTGGCCGAGAAGGTCGCCGCGCTGGCCCCCGGCGACCTGAACCGGGTCTTCTTCACCACCGGCGGCTCCGAGGCCGTCGAGGCGGCGTGGAAGCTGGCCCGGGCCTACTTCAAGCGCACCGGCCAGCCCAACAAGTACAAGGTGGTCAGCCGCTACATCGCCTACCACGGCACCTCGATGGGCGCGCTGTCGATCACCGGCCTGCCCGGCATCAAGAGCGACTTCGAGCCGCTGGTGCCCGGCGGCATCAAGGTGCCGAACACCAACTTCTACCGGGCCCCGGAGCACGGCGACGACCCCGAGGCGTTCGGCCGCTGGGCCGCCGAGGAGATCGGCCGGGCCATCGAGCGGGAGGGGCCGGACACCGTCGCCGCGGTCTTCCTCGAGCCGGTGCAGAACTCCGGCGGCTGCTTCCCGCCGCCGCCCGGCTACTTCGAGCGGGTCCGGGAGATCTGCGACGCGTACGACGTGCTGCTGGTCAGCGACGAGGTGATCTGCTCCTGGGGCCGGCTCGGCGAGTACTTCGGCGCCGTCCGGTACGGCTACCAGCCGGACATCATCACCACGGCCAAGGGGATCACCTCCGGCTACGCCCCGCTCGGCGCGATGATCGCCAGCGAGCGGCTGATGGAGCCGTTCCTCACCGAGACCGGCATGTTCGCCCACGGGGTGACCTTCGGCGGCCACCCGGTCTCCTGCGCGGTCGCCCTGGCCAACCTGGAGGTCTTCGCCCGCGAGGACCTCATCGGGCACGTCCGCGCCAACGAGGGCGCCTTCCGCTCCACCCTGGAGAAGCTCAACGACCTGCCGATCGTCGGCGAGGTCCGGGGCGACGGCTACTTCTACGGCATCGAACTCGTCAAGGACAAGACCACCCGGGAGACCTTCGACGAGGCCGAGTCCGAGCGGCTGCTGCGCGGCTTCCTCTCCACCGCGCTCTTCCAGGCCGGGCTCTACTGCCGCGCCGACGACCGGGGCGACCCCGTCATCCAGCTCGCCCCGCCGCTGATCGCCCAGCAGCAGCAGTTCGACGAGATCGAGCAGATCCTGCGCGCCGTGCTGACCGAGGCATGGTCGCGCCTCTGACCGGCGGTCCAGCGTCGGCCGGGGCCGGGGACCGCGAGGGCGGCTCCCGGCCCCGCGCCGTCGGGGGCACCGACCGGACCCGGGTACGCCGGCTGCCCGACCTGGCCGTCCGCGACCGGGCGACGCTGCACGCCGTGCTCGACGCCGGCCGGGTCGCCCACCTGGCCGTCGCCGACGCCGGCCAGCCGTACGCGCTGCCGGTGGCGTACGCCCGGGACGGTGAGCGGGTGCTGGTGCACGGCTCCACCGGCAGCCGGCTGTTCCGGCACCTCGCCGCCGGCGCGCCGGCCTGCCTGACCGTCACCCTGCTCGACGGCCTCGTGCTGGCCCGCAGCGCCTTCGAGTCCTCGATGAACTACCGCTGCGCCATGGTGCTCGGCCGGCTCACCGCGCTGGCCGGCGACGACAGGCTGGCCGCCCTGGAACGGCTCTCCGAGCACCTGCTGCCCGGCCGCTGGGCGCAGATCCGGCCGCCCTCGGCCAAGGAACTGGCCGCCACGCTGGTGCTCGCCCTGCCGCTGGACGAATGCTCGGTGAAGATCAGCGCCGGACCGCCCGACGATCCCCAGGACGACCTCGACCGGCCGGTCTGGGCCGGGGTGGTGCCGGTCGTCGAGACGTACGGGATCCCGCAGCCCGACCCGCGGCTGCGCCACGACCTGCCCCCACCGGAGTGGTGATGCGCTACCAGGACCTGTCCTACTGGCTGTCCACTCTGGGCGAGCCGCTGACCCCGCGCCCCGGCCTGCCCGGCGACACCGACGCCGACGTGGTGATCGTGGGCGCCGGCTACACCGGGCTGTGGACCGCCTACTACCTCGCCGCGGCCGACCCGACGCTGCGGATCGTCGTGCTGGAGAAGGAGATCGCCGGCTACGGTGCCTCGGGCCGCAACGGCGGCTGGTGCTCGGCGCTCTTCCCCACCTCGCTGCCGGCGCTGGCCCGCCGGCACGGACGGGACCGGGCGCTCGCCATGCAGCGGGCCATGCAGGAGACCGTCCGCGAGGTCGGCCGGGTGGTCGCCGCCGAGGGCATCGACTGCGACTGGCGTGCCGGCGGCACGGTGGTGCTGGCCCGCACCGAGGTCCAGCTCGGCCGGGCCCGGGCCGCCGTCGCCGAGGCCCGCGAGCACGGGCTCGCCGACGCCGACCTGGTGCTGCTCGACGCCGCCGAGGCCGCCGCCCGCTGTCACGCCGAGGGGGTACGCGGCGGCACGTACACCCCGCACTGCGCCGCGCTGCACCCGGCGAAGCTGGTCCGCGGCCTGGCCGCGGCGGTGGAGCGCCGGGGCGTACGCGTCTTCGAGCGGACCCCGGTGACCGCGCTGCGGCCCGGGGCGGCGGTGACCCCGGCCGGGGTGGTCCGCGCCCCGGTGGTGGTCCGGGCGACCGAGGGCTTCACCCCCGCGCTGCCCGGCCAGCGACGGGCCGTGGCACCGGTCTACTCGCTCATGGTGGCCACCGAGCCGCTGCCCGAGGCGACCTGGGCGGAGATCGGCCTGGCCGAGCGGGAGACCTTCTCCGACTACCGGCACGTCATCATCTACGGCCAGCGCACCGCCGACGGCCGGCTCGCCTTCGGTGGCCGGGGCGCTCCCTACCACTACGGTTCCCGGGTCCGCCCCGACTTCGACCGGGAACCCCGGGTCTTCGCGGCGCTGCGCCGGGTGCTCGGCGAACTCTTCCCGGTGCTCGGACCGGAGGTGCCGGTGACGCACACCTGGGGCGGGCCGCTCGGCGTGGCCCGGGACTGGGCCGCCTCGGTGGGCCTGGACCGGTCGACCGGTCTCGCCTGGGCCGGCGGCTACGTCGGCGACGGCGTCGGCACCAGCAACCTGGCCGGCCGCACCCTGGCCGACCTCATCCGCGGCGAGCAGACCGACCTGACCACCCTCCCCTGGGTCAACCACCGCTCCCCCAACTGGGAGCCCGAACCCCTCCGCTGGCTGGCGGTCAACGCCGGCCTCAAGGTCATGTTCTCGGCGGACGAGGCCGAGCTTCGCACCAACCGCCCCTCCCGCCGAGCAAAGGCCTTCAACCACCTCCTGGGC
>NZ_JBSSLX010000176.1:0-11994 GCF_053890995.1 Micromonospora sp. I033
GGGTGCCGCCGGCCACCCCCGGAACCGGACACCCCGCCCAGACCGACACCGTCGGTGGAACACCATGGGTGTATCCCGGCCCCGGAGACACACATGGCGTTCCACTCAGCACACCATGGTCGCCCCGAGAAACGGACATACACCCCAGCAGGCTGCCGCCGGGGCCGAAGCCGGGCCTATCAGGGCTCGAACTTGTAGCCCAGGCCGCGGACCGTGACGATGTGGCGCGGCGCGGACGGCTCCGGCTCGACCTTGGAGCGCAGTCGCTTGACGTGCACGTCCAGCGTCTTGGTGTCGCCCACGTAGTCGGCGCCCCAGACCCGGTCGATGAGCTGGCCGCGGGTGAGCACCCGGCCGGCGTTGCGGAGCAGCAGCTCCAGCAGCTCGAACTCCTTGAGCGGGAGCTGCACGGCGGCGCCGTCCACGGTCACCACGTGCCGCTCGATGTCCATCCGGACCGGCCCGGCGGCCAGCGTCGGCGCGCCGGACTCGGCGGCCTCGGCGCTCTGCCGGCGCAGCACCGCCCGGATCCGGGCGACCAGCTCACGCGGCGAGTACGGCTTGGTGACGTAGTCGTCCGCCCCGATCTCCAGGCCGACCACCTTGTCGATCTCACTGTCCCGGGCGGTGACCATGATGATCGGCACGTGGGACCGCTGCCGGAGCTGGCGGCAGACCTCGGTGCCCGACATCTCGGGCAGCATCAGGTCGAGCAGCACGATGTCGGCGCCGGTCCGGTCGAACTCGGTGAGGGCGGAGGGACCCGTCGCGGCGACGGAGACCTCGAACCCCTCCTTGCGGAGCATGTAGGACAGGGCGTCGGAGAACGATTCCTCGTCCTCCACCACCAGTACGCGGCTCAACGGGGTGTTTCCTTTCCTGTCGGTCAGACCTGCCGGAGCTCGGCCGGGCCGGCCTCGATCCCAGCGGAGGGAAGTGTCGCCTCCAGGTCGTCCGGGGGGCGGGCGGGCAGCCGGAGGGTGAACGTCGACCCACCACCAAGAGTGCTCGACACATCCACCCGACCGCCATGGTTGCTGGCGATGTGTTTGACGATGGCCAGGCCCAGGCCGGTGCCCCCGGTGGCCCGGGAGCGGGCCTGGTCGGCCCGGTAGAACCGCTCGAAGATCCGGTCGACCTCGTTCGGGGCGATGCCGATGCCCTGGTCGGCGACGGCGATCTCGACGTGCTCGTCCGTCGTCCGGGTGGTCACCCGGACCGTGGTCTCCTCGGCCGAGTAGTTGATGGCGTTCTCCACCAGGTTCGCCACCGCGGTGGCGAGCTGGCTGTCGCTGCCGTACGCGGTGAGCCCGCGCCGCCCCTCGACGAGGATCTCCACGTGCCGGGCGGTGGCCGCGGTCCGGGTCCGGTCGATCACCTCGGCGATCACCCAGTCCAGCGAGACGGGCTCGGGGGCGGGCTGCGGCTCGGCGCCCTGGAGCCGGGTCAGCTCCAGCAGTTCCTGCACCAGCCGGCCGAGCCGGGTGGACTCGTGCTGGATCCGCTCGGCGAACCGCCGGGCGGCGACCAGGTCCTCGGAGAGTTCGGCCGGGCCGTCGCCGGCCGGTTCGGTGGCGTCCACCAGCGCCTCGGCGAGTAGTTGGAGGGCGCCGATCGGGGTCTTCAGCTCGTGGCTCACGTTGGCCACGAAGTCCCGCCGCACCCGGGCCAGCCGGTGCGACTCGGTCACGTCGGCCGCCTCGATCGAGATGTAGCCGGCGCCCAGCCCCATGGCGCGCAGGTGCACGCCGAGCGGGTTCTCCCCCGCGCTGTCGCGGCCGCGCGGCAGGTCCAGCTCGATCTCGCGACGCACCCCCGTGCGGCGGACCTGCCCGGCGAGGGTACGGATCAACGGGTGCGCGGCGATGGACCCGGGTGTCGCCCCGGTGCGGAGCAGGCCCATCGCCCGGGCGGCCGGGTTGACCAGCACCGGGACGTCGTCCGGGTCAAGCACCACCACGCCGGCGCGCAGCGCGTCGACCGTCTTGCGGCCGAGCCCGGAGAGCCCGCCCTGCTGGTCGTCGGGAATCGCGGGCCTCCCTGAACTGCGGCGGGAGGTCTCGCCTCCCGGCGACACCGACCGGCGCCGCCACTGCTGGACGGGTCCGGACAGCAGCAGACCGGCGACCAGCCCGGTCGCCAGCGCCACGGCCACCACGACCGCCACCGCCCATTCCACCCGGCGATCGTAGGGTCATTGTTAACCCGGCGATCGGTCAGAACGGGACGAACCACTCTCACTTCCGGGAAAGTTCACCCGCGGGTCCCGCGTCGTTCACCGGCGTTCATCTTGACGCCGGTTCCCGGGCCTACCGTGGGTCGCGCACCTGCTCACGCCGTATCCGGCCATCCGGCCGAAGGCGGCGACACCGACCCCAGGAAGTGACGATGCGCGACGAGTTCCGGGCCGACCTGCAGATTGTCAGCCAGCTGCTGGTGGACATGGCCGAGGGGGTGCGGGCGGCCATGCGGCAGGCGACCAGGGGCCTGCTCACCGCGGACCGCGCCGCGTCGGAGACGGTGATCGCGCGGGACGCCGAGATCGACGAGCTGTACCGGCACGTGGAGGAGCGGGTCTGTGACCTGCTGGCCCGGCAGGCGCCGGTCGCCTCCGACCTGCGCGCCATGATCACCGCCCTGCACGTCGCCGCCGACCTGGAGCGGATGGGCGACCTGGCCGACCACGTGGCCAAGACGGCGTTGCGCCGGCACCCCTCGCCGGCGGTGCCGGCCGAGCTGCGCCCGGTCTTCACCGACATGGCGGCCATCGCCGACCGGATGGCCGAGAAGATCGCCTCGGTGCTGGCGAAGCCCGACGCCGACCTCGCCGCGGAGCTTGACCGCGACGACGACACCATGGACGACCTGCACAAGAGCCTCTTCGGCGTGCTGCTCGGCGAGGACTGGCCGTACGGGGTGGAGACCGCGATCGACGCGACCCTGCTGGGCCGCTTCTACGAGCGCTTCGCCGACCACGCGGTGAACGCCGGCGAGCACGTGGTCTACCTGATCACCGGCGAGACCACGCCCTCGGCGAGCTGAGCCGGACACGACGAAGGCCCCCGGTCACCCGGGGGCCTTCGTCGTCGGCGTCAGCGGCCCTGGTTGGCGACCGCGGCGGCGGCCTCCTTGGCGGCGTCGGGGTCGAGGTAGGTCCCGCCGAGGACCTGCGGGCGCAGGTCGGGGCTCAGGTCGTAGCGGAGCGGGATGCCGGTGGGGATGTTCAGCTTGGCGATCGCCTCGTCGGAGATCTGGTCGAGGTGCTTGACCAGGGCGCGCAGGGAGTTGCCGTGCGCCGCCACCAGCACGGTCCGGCCGGCCAGGATGTCCGGCACGATCGAGTCGTACCAGTAGGGCAGCATCCGCTCGACGACGTCCTTCAGGCACTCGGTGCGCGGCATCAGCTCGGTCGGCAGCAGCTTGTACCGGGGGTCGCCGACCTGCGACCACTCGTCCGCGTCGTCGATGGGCGGCGGCGGCGTGTCGTACGACCGGCGCCAGAGCATGAACTGGTCCTCGCCGTACTCGTCCAGGGTCTGCTTCTTGTTCTTGCCCTGCAGGGCGCCGTAGTGGCGCTCGTTGAGCCGCCACGACCGGCGCACCGCGATCCAGTGCCGGTCGGCGGCGCTCAGCGCCAGCTCGGCCGTGCGGATCGCGCGGCGCAGCACGCTCGTGTGCACCACGTCCGGCAGCAGGTTGTGCTCGCGCAGCAGCTCGCCGCCGCGCCGCGCCTCGGTCTCACCCTTGGCGGTCAGGTCGACGTCGACCCAGCCGGTGAAGAGGTTCTTGGCGTTCCAGTCGCTCTCGCCGTGCCGCAGCAGGACCAGCGTCCCGACGGTGGGCCCCTCGCTCGCAGTCATGCGGATCATCCTGCCGTACCGCGTCGGCGGACACGCGGGGACGGGTCGTGACGACCACCACGTGGAAAAGCTGATGACCGGCGTTCCGGGGCGGGACTAGGTTGTAAGGCGCTGGTGATAGATCGGTCATTACCAAAATCGGGGGCGCGGGGATGCGGACGGTTCAGGGCTGGTTCCGGGACACCACAGGCGGGCTACCGAGGACCTTCTGGTACCTCTGGACCGGCACCCTGATCAACCGGCTCGGCTCGTTCGTCCTGGTCTTCCTGGCCATCTACCTCACCCAGGAGCGCGACTTCTCCGCCTCGCAGGCCGGCCTGGTCATCGGGCTCTGGGGCGTCGGCGGCGCGGTCGGCACCACGATCGGCGGCACCCTGACCGATCGGTGGGGACGCCGGCCGACCCTGCTCACCGCGCACCTCGGCGCCGCCACCATGATGGTCGCGCTCGGCCTGGCCCGGCCGCTCTGGGCGGTGGCGCTGGGGGCGCTGCTGCTCGGCACCTTCGCCGAGGCGGCCCGCCCGGCTTTCGGCGCCATGATGGTCGACGTGGTGCCGGAGAAGGACCGGCTGCGCGCCTTCTCGCTGAACTACTGGGCGATCAACCTGGGCTTCGCCTGCGCCGCGGTGCTGGCCGGCGTCGCCGCCCAGGCCGGGTACCTGCTGCTCTTCCTGGTCGACGCGGCGACCACGCTGGTCACCGCGCTGATCATCTTCACCCGGGTCGGTGAGACCCGGTCGGCGCACGCCGGCCCGGTGAGCAAGGGCGCGGCGGCTCCCGCGGGCGCCCTGCGGACCATCCTCAGCGACCGGGTCTTCCTGGGCTTCGTGGCGCTCAACCTGTTCGGCGCGCTGGTCTTCCTCCAGCACATCTCGATGCTGCCGATCGCCATGGGCGACTCCGGGCTGAGCCCGGCCACGTACGGCTCGGTGATCGCGCTCAACGGGGTGCTCATCGTGGTGGGCCAGCTCTTCGTGCCCAAGCTGATCAAGGGCCGGAGCCGCTCGCACGTGCTCGCGCTCGCCGCGCTGGTGATGGGCGTCGGGTTCGGGCTGACCGCGTTCGCCGAGACCGCCTGGCTCTACGGCCTGACCGTGCTGATCTGGACGGTCGGCGAGATGCTCAACTCGCCGTCCAACGCCACCCTCATCGCCGAACTCTCCCCCGCCGCGCTGCGCGGTCGCTACCAGGGCGCCTTCTCGCTCTCCTGGCAGCTCGCCGGGGCGACCGCGCCGGTCCTCGGCGGCCTGGTCCGGGAGCACGCCGGCAACACCGCGCTCTGGCTCGGCTGCGCGGCGATCGGCGCCGTCATGGCGGTGGCCCACCTGATCTCCGGCCCGGCCCGGGAGCGGCGCGCGGCCCGGCTCCGCGGCGCGGGCACCCTGGTCACGCCGGTCACCGTGGTCCGGACCCCGGTGCCGGAGGCGGCCGAGGCCGCGGCCACCGCACCCGCCGAGCCGGTCCGCGCCGCCTCCTGAGGTACGCCGTCCGGCGGGGGTGACCAGGGACACCCGGCAAGCGCCGGGTCGGGCCACTACGGTCAGCAGAGCGGATCGGTTAACAAACTTTCCCAGGAGGACGGGTGCGCGGCCTGCGGCGCTGGTGGGACGACACGGCCGGCGGGCTCCCCGCCACGTTCTGGTACCTCTGGTCCGGCCTGCTGATCAACCGCGCCGGCGCCTTCGCCATGCTCTTCCTGTCGCTCTACCTGACCGCCGCGCGGGGCGCCTCGGCGTCGCTCGCCGGCCTGGTCGTCGGCGCGTACGGGGCCGGCGGCGCGGCGGGCACGCTGCTCGGCGGGGTGCTGGCCGACCGGTGGGGCCGGCGGTCCACCCTGCTCGCCGCCCACCTGGGCGCGGCCGGGCTGATGGTGGCGCTGGCGTTCAGCCGGCACCTGGCGGTGATCGCCGTGCTGGCCGCGCTGGTCGGGGTGGTGCACTCGATGCCCAGCCCCGCGTTCGTCGCCGCCATCGTGGACGTGGTGCCCGAGGCTCGCCGCGCCCGCGCGTTCAACCTCCAGTTCTGGGCGTTCAACCTGGGCATGGCGGTCGCGTCGCTGCTGGCCGGGGTGCTCGCCGAGGCGAGCTTCCTGGCGCTGTTCCTGGTCGACGCGGCGGCGACCCTGGCGGCGGCCGTGGTCATCGCGCTGAAGGTCCCGGAGACCCTCACCCGCCGCCCGGCGGTCACCCCGCGCGCGGTCACGGGCCGGCGGCCCGGGCTGCACACCGCGCTGACCGACCGCACCTTCCTGACCTTCGTCGGGCTGACCTTCCTGCTCGCCGTGCTCACCATGCAGACCTCGACGATCATGCCGCTGGCGATGCGGGCGGACGGGCTGCGCCCCTCGGCGTACGGGGTGGTGGTGGCGCTCGGCGGCGCGCTGATCGTGGCCGGGCAGCTCTTCGTGCCCCGGCTCATCGAGCCCTACCGGAAGTCGACCGTGCTGGCGGTCTCCACCGCGCTGATGGCGCTCGGCTTCGGTGCGCTGACCGCCGCCGACGGCCTGCCGCTCTACCTGGGCGCGGCCGTGGTGTGGACGATCGGGCAGATGCTCGCGGCGCCGCCGAACGCGCAGATCAACGCGGACCTCGCCCCGCCCGAGCTGCGCGCCCGCTACCAGTCGGTGTTCTACCTGACCTTCCCGGCGGCGTCCTTCGTGGCGCCGGCGCTGGGCGGGCTGAGCCTCCAGCATCTCGGCGAGCGGCACTGGCTGGTGGTGGGGGCCCTGGGCCTGGTCGCGGCGGCCGGTCACCTGCTGGCCGGGCCGACAAGGGAACGCCGGGTCGCCGCGCTGCGGGCCGCTGCGGGGCGGCTGGAGACGGTTTCGGCGGGGCGCTGAACGGCCCCGGAACGGCGTCGAGCGCCCACCACGACCCCCGTCGTGATGGGCGCTCGCACCGTACGCCCGGCGGCGGCGGGCGACCCTCACCCCCGTAAGCGTCGCCCGCTCGCGCCGCCGGTTCCCGGGTGGCACCGTCCCCCAACGGTGTGCTCCACCCGATCCCTCGCGCCTCGCTTGCGCGGATCTGATCGATCCGCCGCTCCCCCGAACGATTCCAAGCGTGGCGCGGTGCAATAAAGTTAGTTCGCCCGGATTCCGGATTCAACCCAGATTGCTGTCTTACCCGTCACAGCACCCGTGTCGGAAATCCGGCTGTCCCTGCTCCGGTCTCTTCGTTGGCCAACAGCGGGTTCCCGTCGACCATTCCCGTAAACCTCAGGCGTCCTCGCGATTCGGGTTCTCGGTCCGGAAGAAGTTGCTCTGCCGGCCGTCCCGCATCTGCTCCTGGTAGATCAGGTTCAGGCCGCGCAGGTCGAAGGTCCGGAACCAGTCGTCCCAGCTCACCTCGCGGATCCGGCTGCTCTCCCGGTATCCGGGGATGTTGAACGTC
Source organism: Micromonospora sp. I033 (assembly GCF_053890995.1). Taxonomy (NCBI): domain Bacteria; kingdom Bacillati; phylum Actinomycetota; class Actinomycetes; order Micromonosporales; family Micromonosporaceae; genus Micromonospora; species Micromonospora sp. I033. The sequence goes on from NZ_JBSSLX010000176.1 coordinate 7,253, forward strand.
AGCACCCCGGGCCGATCGCCGCGCTCGGTTCCGGCGATCGTGGCCGGCTTGGCGTTGCGGGCCCGGGCCCAGCGCTGGATGACCTCGTGGTTGGTGGTCACCAGGCTCCGACCCGGACGCTCGGGACGATCGTCCAGCGACGTGATCTGCTGGGACGAAGTCACCGAGCGGGACGCCGACCGGCCGCTCCGGACCTGGGTGGCCGCCGCGGCCGTACCCCGGGCCAGAGCCGGCCCGGGAGCGGCGGCCGCCTTCTTCGCGGGCGCCGCCTTCGCCCGGGTGCCCGCCGCCTTCTTGGCGGGGGCGGCCTTGGCCCGGGTCCCCGCGGCCTTCTTCGCGGGGGCGGCCTTGGCCCGGGTGCCCGCCGCCTTCTTCGCGGGGGCGGCCTTCGCCCGGGTCCCCGCGGCCTTCTTCGCCGGGGCAGCCTTGGCCCGGGCACCCGCCGCCTTCTTCGCGGGGGCCGCCTTCGCCCGCGTGCCCGCGGCCTTCTTCGCCGGGGCGGCCTTCGCCCGGGCGCCCGCCGCCTTCTTCGCCGGGGCAGCCTTCGCCCGGGCGCCGGTGGCCTTCGCCGCCGGTGCGGCCTTGGCCCGCGACGGCGCGGTCTTGCGCGCCGCGGTCGTCTTCCTCGCCGCTGCCGTCTTCTTCGTGGCGGACGGCCGGCCGGCCGGGCCGGTGCTCTTCCGGGCCGCGCCGCCGCGACCCTCCGAGCGCAGCGACCGGACCAGCGTCTTCACCAGATCCGGCTTGCGCATGGCGGAGGTACCGGAGATCCCGCGCCGGCGCAGCTGACCTCGAATGTCGTCGACCTTCATCCGGGAGATCTCGGATTCGGAGATGCCCGGGGTGTTCGCCGTCTGGTTGCCCGGCTGGCGTTTGGTCGCAGTCGCGCCGCGACTTGAGCTGTTGCGCTGAGCCATGGGACACGCTCCTCGACAGTCCGTCATCGGCCCGCGGTGGGTCCCAAATGCCGCACCGCGCGGTGCGGCATACCCGTCAGGACGGCTCCGAACCTCCGGCGGCGGCCGAGGTCGACGAGGGCTCGAAGAGGTGGGCGAACGCGGCCAGGTTGGCCGTGGACTCGCCCCGCTTGACCCGCCACTCCCACTCGCGGCGGATGGCGGTGCCGAAACCGATCTCCAGCATGCTGTCGAAGGACTCGTCGGCGTAGGTCAGCACCGACCCGAGCAGGCGGTCCAGCTCGTCGGCGTCCACCCCGGCCAGGTTGACCCGCCCGGTCAGGTAGACGTCGCCGACCGCGTCGATGGAGAAGGAGACGCCGTACATCCGGGCGTTGCGCTGGAGCAGCCAGGCCCAGAGTTCCTCGCGGCGCTCGTCGGGCTGGCGCATCACGAACGCCTCGACCCGCAGCGCGTGCTCGCCGACGATCAGGTTGCAGATCGTTTTGAGCTTGTGGGTCCCCGGCAGGGTGACCGCGTACGACATCTCGCCGGTGGATTCCCACTCCAGCTCGCGGTCGGCGCAGACGGCCTCGATCAGGGCGGCGACCTCACTCCTGCGGCTCATCGCACCCACTCTACGGCCGCCCACCGGAGGCCGCCGGGCCACGGGCGCTCACCAGGAGCAGGTGAGCGCGGGGTCGCCGAGCCGGCCGGCCAGCCGGGCCCGGTGCTCGGCCATCGCCTCGCCGTAGACCGTGAGCAGGCCGGAGACGGTGCGGTGCCAGGAGAAGGCATGGGCGTGCCGCTCGGCGCCCCGGCCCAGGCCGGCCCGGCGCAGCCGCTCCGGCAGCAGGCGGGCCAGCGCGCGGGCCCAGTCGACCGGGTCGTGGCCGTCGATGAGCACGCCGCTGACGCCGTCCCGGACCGCGGTGACCAGCCCGCCCACGGCGGCGGCCAGCACCGGCGTGCCACAGGCCTGGGCCTCCAGCGCGACCAGCCCGAACGACTCGTTGTACGAGGGCACCGCGACCAGGTCCGCCGCGCGGTAGAGGGCGGGCAGGTTGTCGCCGGTCTGCGGCGGAAGGAACCGCACCCGGTCGGCGACGCCGAGCGAGCCGGCCAGCTCGATCAGGGCGGTGGGGCGGTCCAGCCCGCTGCCGCTGGGGCCGCCGCAGATCACCACGGTCACCTCGTCGGCCAGCGCGGGCTCCCGCTCGCGCAGCGCGGCGACCGCTCGGATCAGCACGTCCGGGGCCTTGAGCGGCTGGATCCGGCCGACGAAGGCCACCACGTAGCCGCTGGTCGGCAGGCCGAGGCGGCGGCGGGCCGCCAGGACGGCCGCGTCCCGGTCGCCGCGGGCCGGGCGGAACCGGTCCAGGTCCACGCCGGGCTCCACCACGGCCACCCGGTCGGGCTCGGCGTCGTACCGGTCGATCAGGTCGCGGGCCTCGACCCGGGTGTTGGCGACCAGCCGGTCGGACTCGGCGACCACCTGCTCCTCGCCGATCACGCGGGCCTTGGGCTCGGGCCGGTCCCCGGCGGCGAGCTGGGCGTTCTTGACCTTCGCCAGGGTGTGCGCGGTGTGCACCAGCGGGACGCCCCAGCGCTCCTTGGCCAGCCAGCCCACCTGCCCGGAGAGCCAGTAGTGCGAGTGGATCAGGTCGTAGTGGCCCGGCGGGCGGGCCGCCTCGGCGCGGAGGACCCCGGCCGTGAAGGCGCAGAGCTGGCCGGGCAGCTCCTCCTTGGTCAGCCCTTCGAGCGGGCCCGCGGTGACGTGCCGGACGCTGACCCCGGGCGCCATCTCCACCACCGGCGGCAGGTCGCCGGACGTGGCCCGGGTGAAGATCTCCACCTCGACGTCGGCCTCGGCCAGCCGCCGGGCGACCTCCAGGATGTAGACGTTCATGCCGCCGGCGTCGCCCGTTCCGGGCTGGTGCAGGGGCGAGGTGTGCACGGAGAGGGTGGCGATCCGGCGCGGCCGCGGCCACGGCAGGGCACCTCGCTGACGACCGACACCGGTGTGCACATCCGCCACGTCCGCTCCCTCTGTCACGGTTGATGCCGTCCCGCACGACCGGCGCTTCTCGGTCAACCTCCGCGCCGGATGTCATCTTCCCCATCGGGGTTCGGAAATGCGTCCCGGCGGGTCCCGGGCGTGACGGACCTCATCACCGCGGGGAGCGGGGCGCCGGGTGAGAATGACCGGATGACCTCAGTCGCCATCGTCACCGGGGCGTCCAGCGGGATCGGCGCGGCCACCGCCCGCCGGCTGGCCGCCGAGGGCTTCCACGTGCTCGCCGCCGCGCGGCGTACCGACCGGCTGGCCGGCCTGGTCGCCGGGATCGAGGCGGCCGGCGGCGCGGCCACCGCGGTGGAGTGCGACGTGACCTCGGAAGAGTCCGTCGCCGGGCTGGCCGCCGCGGCCGCCGCCGCGCCCGGCCCGGTCACCCTGCTGGTGAACAACGCCGGTGGGGCGCGCGGACTGGACCCGGTGGAGTCCGCCGACGTCGGCGACTGGCAGTGGATGTACGACGTCAACGTGCTCGGCACGCTCCGGGTCACCAAGGCGCTGCTGCCCGCGCTGGAGTCCTCCGGCGCCGGCACCGTGGTGATCGTCAGCTCGACCGCCGGGCACGTCGTCTACGAGGGCGGCGGCGGCTACACGGCGGCCAAGCACGCGCAGACCGCGATCGCCGGCACGCTCCGGCTGGAGCTGTGCGGCCGGCCGGTGCGGGTCGTCGAGATCGACCCGGGCATGGTGAAGACCGAGGAGTTCGGCCTGGTCCGGTTCGACGGCGACGCCGACCGGGCCGCCGCGGTCTACGCCGGGGTGGCCGAGCCGCTGGTCGCCGAGGACGTGGCCGACTGCGTCGCCTGGTGCGCCACCCGCCCGCACCACGTGAACATCGACCAGCTCGTGGTCCGCCCGCTGGCCCAGGCCGCCCAGCACAAGGTGCACCGGACCATGGTGAAGCGCGAGGAGTGAGCCGGGTCCGCGAGCCCCGCAGTCGCGAACGGGGAGGGTGCTGATGGTCCGGCCGCTCGGGGTGGTCACCCGGGGCACGACGAATCCGAACCGGCTCCGGCGGGTGGACAACTGGATCGTCGCGACCTGCGGCGACGCCCTGCGCGCCGCCGCCGACCCCCTCGTGGTGGACCTGGGCTACGGCGCCACCCCGGTCACCGCCGTCGAGCTGCGGGCCCGGCTGGCGGCCGCGGTGCGTCCCGACGTCCGGGTGGTCGGGCTGGAGATCGATCCGGTACGCGTGGCCGCCGCCCAGCCGGCCGCCGACCCGCCCGGGCTCACCTTCGCCCGGGGCGGCTTCGAGCTGGCCGGGCTGCGTCCCGCCCTGGTCCGCGCGTTCAACGTGCTGCGCCAGTACGACGAGAGCGAGGTGGCCGACGCCTGGGGCGCGATCACCGGGCGGCTCGCCCCGGGCGGCCTGCTGGTCGAGGGGACCTGCGACGAGCTCGGGCGGCTCGGCGGCTGGGTGCTGCTCGACAGCACCGGCCCGCGCACGCTGACCCTGGCCGCCAAGCTCACCACCCTGGCCAGCCCGGCCCAGCTCGCCGAACGGCTGCCCAAGGCGCTCATCCACCGCAACGTCCCGGGCGAGCCGATCCACGACCTGATCCAGGCCCTGGAGAGCGCCTGGCAGTCCACCGCCGGCTACGCCCCCTTCGGCCCCCGCGACCGCTGGACAAGAACGATCGCGGCCCTGAAGGCAACCGGCTGGCCCGTCCTCAACCGCCCGAACCGCTGGCGCCTCGGCGAACTAACCCTCCCCTGGCCCACCATCGCCCCCACCTCGCCGAGTTGATCAAGAGGTTTGCGTCAAAATC
>NZ_JBSSLX010000177.1:0-11980 GCF_053890995.1 Micromonospora sp. I033
TAAGAGACAGGTGGAGCCCGACGTGGTGCGGACGGCGAACTCCCACAGCGAGTAGCCGTACGCGGTGGCCCGCGCCGTGCCGTACATCCGCACGTAGCGCCCGGAGCCGGTCAGGTCGAGCGTCTGGGTGCCGCCGCCACCGGTGGTCGTCGCGTACACGGTGGTCCACGGGCCGTCCGGGTTGGCCGAGACCTGGATCTGGAAGGACCGGGCGTAGGCCGCCTCCCACTGGAGAGTGACCTGGCAGAGGGTCTGCGTGGCGCCGAGGTCCACCCGGAGCCACTGGGGATCGGCGAAGCCGCTCGACCAGCGGGTGCCGGCGTTGCCGTCGACCGCGGCGGAGGCCGGTGTGGTGGCGCTCTCGGCCGACGAGGCGACGGCCGGGCGGTTGAGCGCGGCGTTGCCGGCGCAGCCGGACGAACCGGTGGTGCCGTAGACCTGGAACTCCCAGAGCGAGTATCCGTAGGCGGTGGCCCGGGCGGTGCCGTACACGCGCACGTAGCGGCCGGTGCCGGCGACGGTGAGGGTCTGGGTGCCGCCGGTGCCGGTGGTGGTGCTGTACACGGTGGTCCACGGGCCGGCCGGCTCGGCGGCGACCTGGATCTGGAAGGCCCGTGCGTAGGCGGCCTCCCAGGCCAGCCGCACCTGGTCGACGGTCGCGGTGGCGCCGAGGTCGACCTGGAGCCACTGCGGGTCGCCGAAGGCGCTGGACCAGCGGGTGTTCGGGTCGCCGTCGGTGGCGGCGGCGGCCGGCGTGCCGGCGTTCTCGCTCGACGACGCGGTCGTCGGCCGCCCCTGGGAGAGCAGGGCGGACGCGGCGCTCGCGGCGAACGGCGCGGCGGCGACGGCGCCGCCGGCGAGCAGTGCCAGGACGGCGGCGACGGCGGTGAGGAGGCGGCGGCCGGAGCGGTCCGGCCGGCGGCGGTGGTGGGGTGGGGCGGTGTGCATCGCATCTCCTACGGGTGAAGTCCGGCGGAGAGCGCTCTCGCACCGAGAGTCGTCCCCGTCCGCGCTTCTTGTCAAGAGACCGGTCCCGAGGCCGGGAAGATCGATTCCGGACTTTCCGCATTTCGTTGACTGATAGAAGCGACTCGATGGAACCTGTTCGCGAGCGCTCTCACCCTCACGGCCATCAGCCCCGTCACGGGAGCCGCCATGCGCACGCCACCACCCCCGCCCCGCCGGCCGCGCCGGCCGGCCACCACGATCGCGGCGCTGCTCGTCCTGCTCGCCGCCTACCTGACCGTCCCCGTGCGACCCGCGGCCGCCGCCGGACCGCTGCTCTCGCAGGGCCGACCGACCACGGCGTCCTCGGTGAAACAGGGCGGTACGCCGGCCGCCGCCGCCACCGACGGCGATCCCGGTACGCGCTGGTCCAGTGCCTTCACCGATCCACAGTGGCTTCAGGTCGACCTCGGCGCCACCGCCACCGTCGACCAGATCGAGCTGGTCTGGGAGGCCGCCTACGCGAGGGCGTTCCAGATCCAGGTGGCCGGCGATCCCGCCGGCCCGTGGCAGACGATCCACAGCACCACCACCGGCGCGGGTGGCACGCAGACCCTCGCCGTCTCCGGCACCGGCCGGTACGTGCGCCTGTACGGCACCGCGCGGGCCACCGGTTACGGCTACTCGCTCTGGGAGTTCAAGGTCTACGGCACCACCGGCCCGGGCCAGCCCCCGACCGGCCGGCCGATCTCCGAGTTCAAGAAGGTCGCCGCGTCGTCCTGGGAGGGCGGTAACGCGCCCGCCGCCGCGCTCGACGGCCGGACGGCCACCCGCTGGTCCAGCCAGTTCAGCGACCCGCAGTGGCTGAGCGTCGACTTCGGCGGCGTCGCCACGATCAGCCGGGTCGTCCTCAACTGGGAGGCCGCCTACGCCACCGGCTACCGGCTGGAGACCTCCGCCGACGGGAACACCTGGACCACCATCTACTCCACCAGCACCGGACGCGGCGGCGTCGAGCAGCTCGCGGTCACCGGCAGCGGACGCTACCTGCGCCTGCACGGCACCGCCCGGGCCACCGGCTACGGCTACTCACTGTGGGAGTTCCAGGCGTACGGCACCGTCGACGAGGCGGCCAGCACGGCGCCGATGCTGTCCGGTCCCACCCGGCCGCCCGGCACGCTCAACCAGTTCGCGCTGACCGCACCGGCCGACGGTGCCATGGTCACCACCACCCGACGGCCGGTGCTCGGCTGGGCCGCCGTCGCCGGCGCCACCCGCTACCAGGTCTGGATCAACATCAGCCGCACCGACTACGACTTCACCGCCCCGGGCAACCTCCTCGACCTCTACACCAAGGTCGCCGAACCGACCGGCACCTCGTGGACGCCGACCTGGGACCTGCCGGACCGCTGGACCTAGAAGTGGTACGTCACCGCGACCGGCGCCGCCACGACCACCTCGAACATCAGGCGCTTCAGCGTCTACCTGCCCACCCTGGAGACCGTCGCCGACGGCGTCGGCATCGTCGCCGGCAGCCGGGACCTCAACCGGAACGGCGCCGTCGAGCCGTACGAGAACTGGCGGCTCCCGGTCGACACCCGGGTCGACGACCTCCTGGGCCGGATGACGGCCGAGGAGAAGGCGTACCAGATGTTCTACAACGCCCAGGCCTACCCCCGCTCCGGCTGGCACTTCGGCCCGGCGCAGGCGCAGGACCTGCACGACCAGCTGCTCGCCTCGTCCGGCACCCGGCTGGGCATCCCGTTCGTCTCGGCCGGCGACACCATCCACGGCTACCAGACCACCTACCCCATGCAGAGCGCCCTGGCCGCCGCCCGCAACCACGCCCTCGACTACCGGCTCGGCGACATGCAACGCCGGGAGCAGTTGGAGGTCGGCACCCGGGGCGTGCTGGGGCCGCTGGCCGAGGTCGGCACGAAGGTGATCTACCCGCGCATCCAGGAGGGCAACGGGGAGAACGCGCAGGTGGCCGCGGCGCAGGTGCGGGCGCTGGTGGCCGGCCTGCAGGGCGGCCCCGAGCTGAACCCGGCCTCCGTGCTCGCGACGGTCAAGCACTGGCCCGGCGAGGGCGCCGGAGGCGAGGCGCTGATCGTCTACGACGGCGTGACGATCAAGTACCACATGATCCCGTTCCGCGCGGCCATCGAGGCGGGCGCCGTCAACATCATGCCGGGGTACGCCGGCAGCTCGTACCTCGATCCCGGCGGCCCGGGCGCCGGTGACAGCGCGCCCATCCTGGCGTACCTGCGCCAGAACCTCGGCTACCAGGGCCTGATCACCACCGACTGGCTGCCCTCCGGCTCCTGGGTCGGTGCGGCGAAGGCCGGGTCCGACGTCATGGGCGGCGCCGACCCCGGGGCGGCCGGCTTCTCGATGGCCACGTTCCTCGCGAACGTGCCGGCCGCCCGGATCGACGACGCGGTCCGCCGGGTGCTGCGGCTCAAGTTCCAGCTCGGGATCTTCGAGAGCCCGTACGGCGACCCGGTCAACGGCCCGTACCGGTTCCACCAGCCGGCGTACGCCGCGCTGGCCAACCAGGCGTCGCGCGAGGCGATGACGCTGCTGAAGAACGACGGCGCGGTCCTGCCGATCCGGCTGAACGCCGGGGACAACATCGTCGTGGCCGGACCGCGCGCGGCCGACACCACCGCCTGCTGCGTCTGGACGAGCTTCTTCCACGCCGAGTACGGCTCGCAGACCATGCTCGACGCGATCCGGACCCGGGCCGCCCGGGCCGGCGTGACCGTCCACCAGGGCGACGGGCCGAACCCGAAACTGGCGATCGTGGCGGTGGGGGAGACCTCGTACACCCACGCGACCAACTGGCCGAAGGAACAGCCGTACCTGCCCCCGGACCAGCTCACGGTGATCCAGGACTTCCGTGCCCGGGGGATCCCCGTGGTGGTCGCCCTGGTCCTGCCCCGCCCGTACGTCATCACCGAGTGGCGCGACCTGGCGAGCGCCATCGTCGTCACCTACCGGGGCGGCGAGGAGATGGGTCCGGCGCTCGCCGGCCTGCTCTTCGGCGACTACGCGCCGAGCGGCAAGCTCCCCTGGCAGCTTCCGCGCAGCCTGTCGGACGTGGTGCGGCCCGGCGGCACCGACGTGCCGGCCGACGCCGTCGAGGCCTGGGACCTGCCGTACGACCTGGGCGCGACGACGACCGAACGGGCCCAGATCCGGGCCAGCATCGACGCCGGACAGCCACCGGCGACGACGTACGGCAATCCGCTCTATCCGTACGGGGCCGGCATGACGGGGTTCTGACCGTCGGGCGGTGTCGGGGCCGCCGGTGCGACACGGCCGGTGACCCCGCCCGTCCCGCGACGGCTCCGGACACCGCCGCCCGGCCACCGGGTCCGGGCGGCGCGGGTCCCGGCCGTTCGCGGGCCGGTGGTATGAATGCAGCGTGGCGTCGTCGCAGAACGCAGACCTGATGGGCAACGTCCGCGCGCTGGTCGAGGACGCGCTGCCGGCTCGCCTGCCGGGAGCCCGCGTCGCGGCGGACCGCGACGAGATCGTCGTCGCCGTGCCCGGCGGTCGGGCCCGGGTGTCCCTGGCCCCGTTGCTGCGCAGCTGCCTGGACCAGCCCCGGCAGGCCTGGCCCGGGCTGGTCGCCGACTGGGTCGCGGCTGTCCGCCGGGAGCTGCCGGACAGCGTCTCGGCCGACCTCGGGGCGGTCGACGTCGCCCAGCTCCGGCTGCGCCTCATCCCGGCGGCCGTGACCGCGGAGGCCGACAGCTATCTGGCGCTGCCGTTCGGCGGGCACTTCACCGCGGTGGTGGTGGTGAACCGGCCCGAGCGCCTGGACCTGCTGACCCTGGCCCAGGCCGCGCGACTGGGCGCTGAGCCGGCCGAGCTGGTGCGCACCGCCGTGCGGCAGACCGTGGAACGCGAACTGGCCACCCTCGACGTGCGGGACCACGAGCTGCCGACCGGTGGGTCGGTGCGCCTGCTCGCCGCCGACGGCAACCCGTTCGTGACGACCGCCCTCATGTCGGTCAAGCGGTTCCTGCCCGAGGGCGCCGACCACGGCGCGCTGGTCGCGGCGCCGCAGTACAGCGCGGTGCTGCTGCACCGGGTGAGCAACCGCCCGCAGGACGTCGCGGTCGCACTCCACCGCCTGGCCGGGTCCATGTACGCCGCCGCCGCCGATCCCTGTACCGACCAGGTCTTCTGGTGGTACGGCGGCGAGTTCCACCCGGTACGCGTCGTGCCGGGGGAGGCCGGCGGTGCCGTGCAGGTGCGGCTGCCCGAGACACTGGCCCCGGTCGTGGCGCGGCTGGACCGCCCTACGGGGTGAGCGCCTCGTCCAGCTTCCGGGCGGCGAGCGCCCGATCCCGTTGCCCGGTCAGGAACCGGAGCGCGCCGTCCCGTCCGCCGTCGTGCCACGCCTCCACCAGCCCCGCGTAGAACGCGGCCTGCTCCGCCAGTTGCCGGCCACCCTTGCCGGAGCTCTCGGCGGCCCGCGCGTGGCTCAGCTCGGCGAGCTGGGTCGCCGGCTCGACGGGCGACGCGGTGTCGTTGACCACCCGCCAGCCGGGCAGTTGGTGCCAGTGCGTGCGGCGCCGGCCCGGATCCTGGGCGAAGTCCCGCTCGGCCACGTCGGCGAGGCGCTCGGCCGGCCAGCTGTCGATCTTCGCCAGGCCGGCGTCCAGCAGGAACCGCCGCGCCTGGTCCACCGCCTCGTCGGACGACAGGTCCACCGTCGACGGCCCGGACCGGACCTCGTCCATCCGGACGCCGTAGGTCATGACCCAGCTGGTGAAGGGCGTCACGAGCGGCTGCACCCCGGCGGCGACCCAGCCGACCGGCCGGGTGGGCGAACCCGCGTAGCCGATCCAGCCCAACGCCCAGTCCAGCGGCTCGCGGACCAGCACCGTGTCGAGGCCGCTGCCCCGTAGCGACCACTCTCCCGGCAGGTCGGGCCGCAGTGCGGAGAGGATCTGCCGCCACCGCCGCGCCTTGTCAGCAGAGGACATACGTACCTTTCGCGGGTCGGTGGCCGGGTCCGGTCAGTCTACGCTGAGCGGTCGCTGTGTCGGCCGTAGCTCCTCGGGGTGCTCGGGCAGGTCGAGCACCCGCTTGACCTTGTTGGCCCAGCTCGGCTCGATGCCGGTCTTCAGGCCGGTCTTGAGGTCGTAGGCGTGCGCGGCCTCCCAGTCCAGCTCGTCGGTCACCGAGTCCTTGTACTGCCGTTCGAGGATGACGTCCGGCCGGAAGTCCTGATCCTTCACCCGCGGCGTCTCGACGCCCTGGGCGTCGTAGCCGACCTCGGTGCGCAGCCGGAAACCCGTCTCCGGGTCGAGCATGGTGGTCGCCTCGCTGTCGATCGCGTTGGCGAGGTGACGGTGGGACTCGGTGCCCAGCGCCGTGCGTTCCACGATCAGGTCCGCCACGTCCTCCGGGTAGCCCTGTTCCACGAGCTTGTCCCGCTGCCGCTGGTAGCCCTCCTGCTGGAGGATCGAGTCCCGGTTCTGGTCGACGTGGTCCCACGCGTCGTCGGCCATCTCCTGGAGCTGGCCGGCGATCTGCTGGCGCGCCTTGGCGATCTCCTCCAGCGTCTTCGGGTCGTGCTTGCCCAGCTCCGGGTCGTTCTGGGGGCGCGACGAGTCGGCGTCTCCCTCGGCGTCGGCGGGCTTGCCGTCGGTCGACCTCGGTCCGCCCGGTCGGCCGCTCTCGGCCGCCTCGGTGACGGCCCGGTGCGTCTCGGCGACCGTGGTGGGCCGGCCGTGCGGCCCGCCGCCCCGCTGCCGCGGCACACCGCCGTCGCCGACCTCCCCGCCGTCTCCGGTGCTGCCGCGCGGTCCCCTGGGTTTCGCCACGATCCCCCCGGGTCAGCCGTTGACGAGCTTGGACAGGTTGGTGAGGCTGCTGACGAGCGCCGTGGTGTAGCTCATGATCCGGCCCGCCCACTTCAGCACGGCGGCGGTGATTTGCGCGGCGATCACCGGGATGGTGACCACGAAGATCGCCTCGACCGCCCAGACGATGACGCGCGCGACGAGGTCCGCGATGAGGTCACGCACGATGTCGCGGGTGAACGAGACCAGGTTCCCGGCGGCCTGGGTGGCGGCGGCCATCGCCGCGGACGCGCCGCCCAGGCCGGCGATCGCATCCACGTTGTTCTTCATCAGCGACTGGTACGCCTCGGCGGCGTGCCCCCGCCAGTCCGGCAGGTCACCGGCCAGGTGCGCCTGCAGGTCGGCCGCCATCCGCTGGAGGTGGCCGGCCATGTTGTCCCAGGTCGCCGCGTGCGACGCGACCACGTCGGGCATGCCGGTCAGCCAGTCGAGCATCTCCCGCAGCGGCTCGAAGTATTCCATCGCCCAGCCGAGGCCGTTGGCCAGCAGCGCGCTGAACGGGTCCAGCACCGTGGCGGCGACGTCCAGCCCGAAGGCCGCCCCGGCGAGCAGGTCGTCCACCCAGCCCTCGCTGCGGATCGCGTCCACCAGGCCCTCGACGCCGTCGGCCAGCGACGAACCCGTCCACACCTCCCGGGTGGAGACGACGCCCGCGACCAGCGACTCGTCGGTCATGCCCGCAACCGCCGAGCGATCGCGCCCAGCGAGCTCGCCGCCTCACCGTCCACACCGTCGTAGGCGTCGGCGGTGCGGCGCAGGCCGTCCGCGACCAGCTTGAGGTTCTCGTCGACGTACGCGACCAGCTCGTCCTGGCGGGTGTGCCGGTCCTCCAGGATCCCCGAGATCCACCCGCACAGCAGCCCGTACGCCCGGTCGTCCCGCGCGATGTGCCCGCTCGCGCCGCGCACCGCCTCGAACCCGGCGCGGAGCCCGTCGACGGCGGCGGCGTGCGCGCGGATCTGCTCGGTGTCGGCCACCCAGCCGGCCGGGCCGCTCATCGCCGCCAGCCGTGGCCGTCGTACGAGCCGGGCCCGCTCCAGCCGGGCTCGGGATCGGGGCGCAGTTGCCGGTTCACCCGCTCGGCGATCGCCCGGGCGGCCGCCGACCCGGTGCCGACGGTCTCCGCGATGATCTCCTGCGACCGCTCGGCGAGCTGCCCCTTCGCCCGCCGGATCGCGTCCATGACCGCCTGCGCCACCACCTCGGGGGAGACCCGCTGGGTCTGCCGGCCCAGGCGCAGGTCCAGCAGCGCGCCGGTGGAGTCGACCGTGACCTCGGCCAGCCCGTTGTCGTCGGCGACCGTCACCCGCAGCTCCTGCAGCCGGTCACTCATCACCTTCGTGTCCGCGGCGAGCTTGTCGATGCGGCCCTTCCAGGCCCGCATCTGGTCCATGGCGCCGTCCGGGTCCAGGACACCGCCGCCGCCCAGAGCCCCGCTCACCATGCGCCTCCCCCGAGTAGGCCCGGATCCCGTGGAGACTGCTGTCCGCAGTACCTCGCAGGGCGGCGTCGATTGTAGAACACCGATTCACGTCCGGGAGGCGCGGCGAGGGCGCTGTGGACCGTCGGACATCAGCCGGCCGGGCGGGTGCTCTCGCGGGGGAGCACCGCGTGCGGCGCGATGACCCGGGCGGGCGCCGTGTGCGGGTGGTCCAGCCGGGCGGTCACCAGGGCGACCGCCTCCCGGGCGAGGAACGCGGGGTCGGCGGAGACGGAGGTCAGCGTCGGCCGGGAGTAGCCGGCCTCCTCGCTGTCACCGAACCCGATCACCGCCACGTCCGCGGGCACCCGCAGGCCGGCGTCGGCGGCGGCGCGCAGGGCGCCGATGGCGAGCCGGTCGGAGTAGCAGAAGACGGCGTCCGGAGGGGTCTCGTGCGCGAACAGCCACCGCGCGGCCCGGTAGCCGTCCTCGTACCGGTGCTCGGCGGTGGTCCGCAGGTAGCCGGCGGGCAGGTCGAGTCCGGCTCGGCGGACCGCCCGCTGGTAGCCGAGGGTGCGGGGCTGCGGCTGTCCGGCGGCCGCACCCGGCCGGGCGCCGATGGCGGCGATCCGCCGTCGCCCCGTGCGCAGCAGGTGCTCGGTGGCGTCGGCCGCGGCCCGGGCGCCGTCGAGGGCGACCTGGTCGCAGCGCGGGTCCCGGCTCTCGCCGAGCAGGACGAGGGGAGTGCCGGTGCCGAGTTGAGCGTCGACCAGCCCCGGTGGCACCACGTCCGCGCCGAGAAGGACGGCGTCGACAGCCGGCGTGGCGCCGGACGGCGTCCGTGGCGCGGGACGCCCGGTGTCGGGTCCGAGGTGGTCGACGACGACCCGGAAGCCCTGGCTCGTCGCCGCGCGGACGACCTCACGCGCCAGCCCGTGCAGGCCGGGCGCCTCGACGTCGGGAACGATCAGCGCGAGCAGGCCGGTGCGGCCGGTGCGCAGGGTGCGGGCCGCGAGGTTGGGCCGGTAGCCGAGTTCCCGGACCGCCTGCCGCACGCGGCGACGCACGTCGTCGCTGACGTGCGGGTGGTCGTTGACGACGTTCGAGACGGTCTTCACGGACACGCGGGCGTGCCGCGCCACGTCCTTGAGCGTGGTGGCCACGATCCGTCCTCCCGCCCCCGGGGCACCGGCGACGGCGCCACGGGCTCGACACCGGCCAACGGCTTTCGCTGGTGTACACACCGGACGATCCCAGAGACAACCACACCGGTCAAGGCATTACGCTGGTGTGGACGGAGGAGGGCGACGGTGAGCGACGAGGCGCGGATGCCGCCGGCCGTGCGGCTGGTGCGCGACTTCGTCAACACCTTCGAGCCGCAGGTCGACGAGGAGTCGCTGACCACGCCGGACGCGCTGCGGGACTGGTGCGCGGAGCGCGGGTTGCTCCCCGCCGGCGCGCGGCTGGGCTCGTCGGACCTCGCCACGGCCCGCACGGTTCGCGAGGGCCTGCGCGCGGTGCTGCTCGGCCACGCCGGCCATCCCGCCGACCCCGGCGCGCTGCGGCGCCTCGACGAGGCCCTGGCCGCGGTGCCCGTGCGGATGGCGCTCGCGGACCGCGGTCCCCACCTCGTTCCCGCCGGGACCGGTCCTCTCGACGTGGCGTTGGCCGCCCTGGTCGAGGCGGTCCGGCAGTGCGCGCAGGACCAGGTGTGGACGCGGCTCAAGGTGTGCGACCGGGACACCTGCCGGTGGGCCTACTACGACGCCTCCCGCAACCAGGCGCGCCGCTGGTGCTCCATGGCCGGGTGCGGCAACTACGTCAAGATGCGCCGGGCCTACGCCGCCCGCCGCGGCCGGCCCCCGACACCGGACACCGGCCGGGGACGCTGACCCGGCGGCCGGTCGGACCCCTCAGGTACGGCGGGCGCCGCGCCGTCGACCCGGACGCATGGGGCTCGCCGGCCCGGGTAACCGGTCCGCCATGGCCAGGTACACCGAGCCCGAGCTCAGAGAGCGGCTCAAGGCGGAGATCCAGGCGTCCGACAAGGGCGGCCGGCCGGGGCAGTGGTCGGCGCGCAAGTCGCAGCTGCTCACCAACGAGTACAAGAAGCAGGGTGGAGGCTTCGAGGGTCCTCGGGACCAGCGGCAGCGGTCGTTGCAGCGGTGGGGCGCCGAGCAGTGGCAGACCCGGTCCGGCTCCGCCCGGGCGCGCAGGGACGGTGAGACCGCCCGTTACCTGCCGAAGCGGGCGTGGCAGCAGCTTTCGGACGAGCAGCGCCGCGACACCGACACGAAGAAGCGGCAGGCGTCCCGGTCCGGACGGCAGTTCGTGGCCAACACCGGGCCGGCGAAGCAGGCCCGCCGCCGAGCAACCGCGGCCGGACCGCTGTCCGACCTGCCGGTCGCCGAGGCGGTCAAGCTCGTCCGCGGCCTCGACACGCGCCAGCTCCGGGCCGCGCTGCGGCGCGAGCGCGGCGGCAAGGACCGCAAGACGCTCGTCCAGCGGCTGGAGTCGGAGCTGGCCCGGCGCTGACGGCCGGGGCGTGCCGGACGGGACCCGCCCGCCCGGCACGACCGCCGGTCACTGGTAGACGCGGACGTGGTCGACCAGCATCCGGGCCGGGAACGGCGTCGACGCGTCCGGCGGGCCGGGCCAGTCGCCACCGACGGCGAGGTTGAGGATCAGGTAGAACGGGTGGTCGTAGACCCACGGGCCGCGGGTGGCCTCGACCGTGGCCCGGCTGGCGTAGAAGACCTCGGTGCTGTCGACGAAGAAGCGTATGCCCCGGCTGTCCCACTCCACCGCGTAGACGTGGAAGTCGGCCGACAGGTCGACGCTCCACACCCGCTCCTGGCCGTAGCCGGCGGCGCCGTTGTAGGCGGGCGCGTGCAGCGTGGTGTAGCTGCGGTAGGTGTCCCGGCCGAGGATCTCCATGATGTCGATCTCGCCGTTGTACGGCCACGGGCGCCCGGTCAGGAAGTCCGCGCCCATCATCCAGAACGCCGGCCAGAAGCCGTTGCCCTTGGGCACCTTGACCCGGGCCTCCACCCGGCCGTACTGGACGTGGAACCGGTTGCCGGTGTTCATCCGGTGCGAGGTGTACGCACGCCCGCCCGCGGACTCCCGGCGGGCCTCCATGACGAGCTGCCCGGCGCCGTTCATGGCGGCGTTGGCGTTGTCGGTGTAGTACTGCAACTCGTTGTTCTGCCCCGTGCCCGGGTCGACGGTCCACTTCGCGGGGTCGGGCCGGCTGCCCGCCGGGCCGTTGAACTCGTCGGCGAAGACGAGCCGGGTGGCCGGGAAGGTCGGGTCCGGCGGTGTGGGCGGGGGAGCGGTCGGCGCGCCGCCCGTGCCGTACACCTGGAACTCCCAGAGGGAGTAGCCGTAGCCGCTGCTGCGCGCCGTGCCGTACATCCGCACGTAGCGGCCGGTCCCCGTGACGTCGAGGGTCTGCTTGAACCCGGCGCTGGTGGTGGTGCTGTAGATGGTGGTCCAGCTGGCGGCGTCGTTCGAGGTCTGGATCTGGTAGGCGGTGGCGTAGGCCGGGTCCCACTGGAGGACCACCCGGCGGATGGTCGCGGTGGCGCCGAGGTCGACGTAGATCCACCCGGGGTCGACCCAGCCGGTGGTGGCGCTGGTCGCCCAGCGGGACGCCGGATCCAGGTCGAACGCCCGGGCCGGGAGGCACTGCCAGCAGGCGCCGTCGTCCTGGTGGGACGACGCGACG